>CAYWMY010000001.1:0-2773 GCA_964459405.1 uncultured Steroidobacteraceae bacterium
TGCTCACCAGAATGTCCAGTCCACCGTGCTGCGCGACGACCGCGTCGATGGCCGCGTCGACGGCAGCCTCGTCGGCGACGTTCAGCACCACGCCCTGGCAGCCGCTCACAGCCGCACTGTCCCCGATCGCCTGCGCATCGACGTCGGTCGCGACGACCCTCGCACCGGCGGCGGCCAGCGTCGCCGCGATCGACTGACCGATGCCGCGCGCGGCTCCCGTCACGAGTGCCACCTTGCCGCGCAGGTCGACCCAGGTGGCCGGCGCGATCGCTGCTTGAGTCTGCTGAGCCATGTCCGCTCCTTCAGTCTGTCCGGTGTCCCGGAATGTGCGGCAGCCGTTCCACCGGGACCCGGCTGCCGCCGCTCCGCTACGCGGTGCTCACCTCAATAGCGCCAGCGCGGATACGGGGGAATGATCGAGTATTCCGAGCAGCCGTAGCCGCGCTCCCCCGTCTCCTCGACCTCGTAGTCGAAAAAGGACTCATAGCAGTCGAGCGTGCACTCGGCATCGTTCTCGCCGCGCATGATGCCGTTCATCGTGTGCGCGTACTTGCGCCCGGTGCGCACGTGGATGACCTCGCCGTCGGGCAGCGTGAACCGGTAACGGAAGCTCATGGCCGTGCGGCCGTCGTCCTCGAGCCGGACCTCACAGGACGCGCCCTGGATGGGACGGCTGCCGCGCGCATCGGACAGGAATCCGCCCGACTGCGGTGCGCCCTTGAAGGGCGGCTTGTAATCGGGATTCATCCAGCCGAAGGCGTTCAAGTGCATGCGCTCCGTCTGGATCGACGGCCAGAAGTGAAACAGGCTCTCCTGGCGCGGCAGCAGCGGCTGTTCCCAGGGCGTGTCCCGACTGAAGCGGTTGGTCCACGAGTGGTCGCGGTGCGCGAAGGAGTGGATCTGGCGCCGGCCCTTGCGCGGCCCGCCGCGCACCTCGAACTCGCCCGTGCAGAGCAAGCCCTGCTCGAAGTGGCCGCCATAGTTGTACTCGTCGGCGCTGGTCAGCGGATTGCCGCCGTGGCAGTCCTTGTAGTCGAAGACCGGGAAGCGCCCCGTGTAGAGCAGGTCGAAGCCGTACTTCGGACCGTCGAAGCTCACGCGGATCTGTTCCAGCGGCTTCACGACCTGATAGCTCATGTGGCCTTCAGTCAGGCGGTCGAACTTCTGCCCCTGCCCCGGAGCGAGAGCGACCTTGTTGGCCCAGGGCTGCGGCAGACCGTCGATCACGATCATGGTGCTGAAGCGCGCATAGCCGCGATTCAGGGCGCAGTGGATGTGGTTCACGCCGAAGATGTCGGCCTCGCGATCGCAGATCGACAACCAGAAGTTGTCACTGTAGAGACCCGCTGTTCCTTCGGGCGCCAGATGGAGAAATTCGTCTTCCGCTTTGACTGTCATGGATTTTTTCACTTCTGTTGCGATTGAAACAAAACCGGGGACTGACGGCCTCCGGCACCGTCCGGATCGCGCACGGCGACAGCCGCGGCCTCGGCCCGCCGTCTTGCGCTCGACCGGTCACGACGGACCGAGGCAGCAGTGCCGAACGCTGCACCGGGCCCGGACCACGCCGCCAGCCACCCGCTGGCCCGTTCAGGCATCCGGAGCAAGACCCTGGCTCTGCAGCGCCGCCCCCGACGCGGCCTTGAGCTGCGCGAGCGCCGCCCGCGTCTCCTCGTGAAACCAGATGATCTCGATGATGGACATGTCGTCGCGCGCGCAGTCGAAATACGCATAACGCGTCGTACCCGCAGTACCCTCGGCCATCACGGGCAGGCCTTCCCGGCGCAGCGCCGCGACCACCGCATCGAAGTCGGGCACGACGAAGCCCGTGTGATGCAGTCCATAGCCACGCGTGCGCACGACTTCGGTGTAGATGTTCTCGCCGCGCGCCGATTCGATCAGCTCGACGTTCACTTCGCCGGCGAAGCCCAGCGAGATGCGCAGGTCGGTATCCGAGGACCCGCCGCGGTAGGTGCAGCCCTCGCGCAGCGTCACATCGAAGCGCAGCCACTGCGGAATGCCCATGACCTGTTCGAAACGCCGCTCGGCCTGAGCCTGGTTGCGCACGACCCAGGCCGTCTGAAAATAGTACGGCGCGAGACGTCGGTAGATATCGGTCACTGGTGGTTCCTCATGGCCGCATGATCACTTTCATCGCGCCCTTCGACTTGTCGGCTGCGGCCTCGAAGGCCTCGCTGATGCGCTCGAGCGGAAACTCGTGCGTGACGAGATCCTGCATCGGCACACGACGCGACGCCATCAGGTCCACGGTGTAACCGAAGTCGGTCTTGACGCCGTTCTGCCCATAAGTGAGGCAGAAGCGGTAGGTGATGTCCTTGATCACCGACTTCCAGGAATCGACCGGCACCGGCTTGTCCCACAGGCCCAGCACGATCACATCGCCTCGCGGCCGGACGATGTCTGCCGCATGATCGAGCGTGGGCGCATGACCGCCCACGGTTTCGACCACGATGTCCGCGACACCGCCCGCGAGCTGCGCGCGGATCTCCTCGACGCCCTCCGGCCCGGTGTTGCGCACCACGGCGTCGGCGCCAAAGCGCCGGGCGAATTCGGCCTGCTGGTCGTACTTGGCCGTGACGATCACGCGCCCCGCGCCCATCGCCTTCGCGGCGCCCACCGCCGCGAGCCCGAGAACGCTGGCCCCCAGCACGACGACCTGTTCACCGCCCCGCATGCCGAGACGCCGCAGCGCACTCACCGGAGCGGCCGCGGGCTCGGCGATCGCAGCCGCATGGGTCTCGATGTGATCCGG
>CAYWMY010000001.1:2783-28271 GCA_964459405.1 uncultured Steroidobacteraceae bacterium
ACGTGCAGCCCGCGCTCGGTCAGCTTCAGGTAATCGACGAACCCGCCCGTGATGTAACGCGCGCGGTTGATGCACTGGTTGGTCCAGCCGGCCAGGCAGTACGCGCAGCGCCCGCAGGCGGTGCTGTGGAAGAAGTCGATGGCGACGCGGTCGCCGGGCTTGACCTGGGTGACGTTGCGCCCGATCTCGGTGACCACGCCGCCGAACTCGTGGCCGCCCGCCCCGGGCATGGGATAGCAGCACATGGCGATGCCCTCGCCGCCACCCTGCCAGAAATGCAGGTTGCTGCCGCAGATCCCGTGACCCTCGACCTTCACGATGACCGAGTCGTCGTCGACCTCGGGCCGGTCCACCTGGATGATCTCGAACTGGCGCGGGGCCACGAGCGTCACCGATCTCATCTTCGCCATGCTGCCTTCCTCACCGAATGCTCAGGGTCGCGCCGCGACGCCCGGCGCGCATCGCCTGCGCCAGTCAGTCCTGTCCGCCCGTGCGCAGATCCTGCTTGCCTTCGCGATCGCGCGCGGTCATCTCCTCGAACAGCTGCACCGCCGCTCCCTCGCCCTCGCGCCTCGCGCTCGCCACGAAGAAGCGCTGCACCTCGCGCAACGTCGCGGCACTCGCAGCGTCGGTGGCGCCACGACAGCGGTCGGCGAGCGCCTCGAGTCGTTCCTTCAACACGGCATTCTCCGCCATGAGGTCGTCGACATAGCCGCTGGCGGCCGGCGCGGGCAGCGCCTCCCCGGCCCGTGCCAGCACCGCGCGCGCCTCATCGCTGTCGGCCTTGATGCGTGCCAGCGCCGCCGGCGCCACGGCGTGGGGCAGTTCCTGCAGCATCGCGATCAACTGCTCCGCCTGGATGCGCGCCATCGCGTCCGTGAGATGCGGCAGGATCCACTCCCGCACGCAGTTCGCCATGCCGGCCGTCAGCTGCTGCAGTGGAATCGTCTGTTCGATCATTGTCCGAGTCCTATGGCCTCGGCTTCCGCCGGGATGTTGTTCGCGAACACATTGCGCCCGATCTGCAGCAGCCGCAGGTCCGATGCGCGGCCGTCCGCGAACACCTTCAGAGCCGTCAGGCCGACGAGATCGGCCTTGAGGGTCTCGAGCAGGTGCCAGAACCGCACGCGATCCTCGTCCACGACGATACCGGACTGCTGTGTATAGCGCTCGGCCATGCTGCCGCCGATGCTGCACCAGCCCGAGAGCGTCTGGATGCGCGTGAACGCCACGTCGGCCATGGGATCGCCGATGAACACGCGCTCCCAGTCGAGGATGGCCTGAATCCTGCCGTCCCGCCAGATGAAGTTGCCCATGCGATAGTCGTCGTGCACGAGACTCAGGCGCGGTGACCGCGGCCGCCTCGCACGCAGATATGCGATGACCTCCCGCAGCACGGGATAGGGCCTGAGCTTGATGCGCTCCAGGACTTCCTCGCAGCGGTCCAGCGCCAGTGCCGCGGGATCGCTGCGATCCACCGGGACACCGAGGAACGACAGGCCCGCGGCCTCCCAGTCGAAGGTGTGCAGCTTCGCCAGTGCATCGGTGAACTGCCGGTGCACCTCCGGACGCACCTCCTCGGGCAGGCTGTCGCCCCAGGGCAAGGGCACGTCCCCCTGCACGAACGCCATGATGTAGAAGGTCGTGCCCAGAACCCGGCGCGTCGGGTCGCACCAGTAGACGCGCGGCACGGGCACTCCCGAGCCCTCGAGTGCGCGCAGCACGCGAAACTCGACGCTGGCGTCATAGGGCTCGAGCAGGCCGGCGCGCGGGGCCTTGCGCATGATCAGGACGCCGCTGTGGCGCAGGCCGCGCTCGCTCCAGCTGGCGTGCAGCCGCCACGTCTCGTAGGAGAAACCGCCGGGGGTGCGCTCCAGATCGCGCACTTCGGCAGCCGCGCCGGTCTGGTCGGAAATGAAGCGCGAGAGAATCGTGGTGGCTTCCTGCACCGTGTACTGCCGCGTCGCTTCACTCATCACCTGTCCTCCGCCGATCGGTTCCGCCACGCTCGATCTGCCGGCACGGTCTGCGGCGGCGCGGAATGCGCCGGCATGGACCCGATCATCGTGCCCGAGTCCGCAGCGCGACGCGCGACACTAGTTGATGCCACCCGTCACCAGCTTCATATAGGTGCCCACCGCCATCTCGACCGTGCGTGCGGGAACCCTCGCGCTCTTGACGTAGCGTCGATACACGGCCGTCCGCGCCGCCGTGAGCATGTGGGCCAGCGCCTCCAGCTCTGCTTCGCGATAGCGCCTGATTTCGCCGGTTGCGACGCTGCGCTTCAGCGAGGCCGTGTAGTAGCCGATCATCAGCGACAGGTAGCGCTGATGCGCCTGCGGCGCGGCGACTTCCGCCTCCTTGAGCACGCGGAACATCCAGGGATGCCCACGCATGTACTCGAAGAATGCCCGATAGCCGCGCTCCTCCACCTCGTAGAAACTCTTCGATCCCTTGACGGCCTGGCGCATGGCCAGCAGCAGGTCGCGCCCTTCGTGCGCGAGCAGTTCGTCGAACAGCGCCTGTCGAGACTCGAAGTACAGGTAGAACGTACCCTGCGCGATACCAGCGAGCTCCGTGATGCGGTTGACCGACGATTCGGCATAGCCATACTCCCCGACAACCCTTGCGGCCGCCCGGAAGATCGCCTCGCGCACGTCGCGGGCACGCTCGGCCCGCGTCATGCGGCGCCGCTGCGCGCGCAACGGCGGCAGCCCGGCCGTCAGGCCCGCTCGCGCGCCTCCGGTGCGGACACCTTTCGCCGCCCGCGCGGCATCACGACTGTCGGAATCAGGCATCGGCTACCGTCCGCTCACACCAGGACCTTTTCTTCCCTGAGCTTCGCGATGGTCGCGTCGTCCAGACCCAGCAACTCCCTGTGGACGTAGTCGTTGTGCTCCCCGACGGCCGGCGTCGGCCGCGACATGACCGGGGGCGTTGCGGTGAACGACCAGGGCGTCGCATAGATCCTGCAGGGTTCGTAGGAGCCGCCCTCGTGTGACAGCATCAGCTCGCGACCGGCGAAGGCCGCGTGTGCGTTCCGCTCGGGCAGTTCCAGTACCGGTGCCGCCGGCACACCGGCGGCGTTCAGCCGCTCCACGAGTTCGTCGCGACTGGCTGCCCGGCACCATGCCGTAATGCTGCGATCGAGTTCGCTCGCCCGCGCGCGGCGGGTCGCGGCGGACCGGAGTGACGCGTCGCCCTTCCAGTCGTCCCGCTGCATGGCCCCGCACAGGGCCAGCCAGTCCTGCTCGTGGCGCACGGCGATCGCGATCCAGCGCTTCCCCTCATCACAGGCGTAGATGCCATGCGGTGCGTAGAACGTGTGGCGGTTGCCCATGAGCCCGGCGATGCGGCCGTTGAGCTGGTAGTCGAGCAGAGGCTCGCCGAGCGACGCGCACAACGAACCGATCTGGCTCATGTCGACGAACTGGCCCTGACCCGTGCGCTCGCGATGGATCAGGGCCGCGAGCGCGCCACTGACCGCCTGGATCGACTGCGCGGTGTCGCCGATACCGAAGGCCATGAACCCTGTGGTCATGTTCTCCTCCGGATATCCGACCATGCCTTCGAGACCCACGTAGGCCGAGGAGATCGACGCAAATCCGCGCAGCGAACGCTCGGGACCGGTCTGCCCCGCCATGCTCATGGACACGACGATGATGCGCGGATTGTGCTTGACGAGATCGGCGTACCCCAGGCCATTCTTGGCCATGACGCCCGCGGCGAAGTTGTCCATGACGATGTCGCACTTCTCGGCCAGCCTGCGCACCAGCTCCGAGCCGCGCGGATCCGCAATATTGAAAGTCGCGGACTTCTTCGACCGGTTGTTGTGGCAGAAGAAGATCGAGGCGTAGTCGAAGGCGCGCATGTTGTCGAGACGCAGCGAGGTCTCCATGCGGATGACCTCGGCACCCATGTCGGCCAGCAGCTGGCCCGCCATCGGCCCCGCCCAGTTCCAGCCGAAGTCGAGCACGCGCACGCCTTCGAGCGCACCCTTGCGACGCGTGCCGCGCGTCGGCTGGAGCGGCGCGGCCGTGTGTGCGTGCAGCGCCGCGCGATCCCGCGCGAGGCGCGGGCCGGCCGTGCGGATCGCGACCGGGGTCTCGCTGAACGAGTAACCCGGCTTCGGGATGCGGACCTCGCTGCCGCCGACCGGGATCTTCGCCCACTGCTCGCGGAACGCGAACTGCGGGCTTTCCAGGACCTGGTCGACGCTCTTCACTTCGCCGACGATCAGGTCATTGGCGTTACCGAGCGCCACGAGCTCGGCGCGCGTGAACTGCTTGAGCCAGTTGCGGAAGTAGATGTCGACCGGCTCTTCGGGGCCCAGTGAGCCAAGCCGGAAGGCATCGAGATTCTGCGGATCCCGGGTCCAGTCCGGGTTGCCCATCAGATCGATCCACTTGCGCCACTGCTTGCCATGCAGCGTCACGGTGCAGACGTGGCCGTCCTTCGCCTCGAAGAAAGCGGTCGGGTACAGCGTGCCCTTGAGCCGGTTGCCCGAACGCTGCAGCGGAAACCGCTTGGACGTCACAAGCGCCATGCCGCCCACCTGGTAGGCGAGCACCTGCGCGCTCGAGATATCAATACCCTGTCCGAGCCCGGAGATCGAACGCTCGCGCACGGCACACAGCGCCGCCGCGAACCCGTGGAATCCTGCCTGGTACTCCGCCTGGTCGAAGGGCACCGGCAGCGGCGCACGGTCCGGCCAGCCGATCGCGTTCGGCAGCGAGCTCACGGCCTGCACCGTGAGGTCCGTGCCCGGACGGTCCGCCCACGCGCCCTTGCGGCCGTAGGGCGAAATCGACAGGACGATCAGATGCGGGTGATGCCGGCCGATCGTCTCGTAGTCGAGACCCCAGCGCTTCCAGCTGGCGTACTCCGAGCTCTCGACCAGCACATCGGCACCGGCCAGCAGCCGCTCGAAAGCCTCGCGGTCGGTGGCATCGTCGAGATCGGCGACCAGGCCCTGCTTGCCGGCGTTGAGCAGGTGGAACTGCCCGCTCTGCTCCGCGTCCGGACGATCGCCGCGGAACGGACCGCGCTGGCGCGTGGAATCGCCCGCAGGCGGCTCGACCTTGACGACGGTCGCGCCCATGTCGGCGAACAGCCGCGCGCAGAACGGCGCGGCGACACCGTCGCCGTATTCGATGACACGCAGGTGGGAAAGAGCGGTCACAGTCATGCCCCCTTGCTGACGAGCTGCACTGTGGCACTGCCCTTCGACGTCTCCTCGCCACGCGGATGCGTGACCGTGCGGATCTCGAGATCGGCGAGGTGCGCACCGTCGACGATTCGTTTGGCCTTGACGGTACCGTACAGACGGATCGCATCGCCCTGCCAGTGGAAGCCGCTGAACCGCACCTGCAGCCGGCGCATGAAACCATGGTCGCCCGCCCAGGAGGTCAGCAGCTGCGAGTACCAGGCGAGACGCTCGTAGCCGGCTTCGTAGGCACCGGGCATGCCGAGGTACTTCTGACAGCGCTCATTGGTCCAGTGGATCGCGACCGGCGGCTCCGGCACGTTCTCCTCGTTGCGGATCGCGAGTGCCGGATGCTTCTCATAAAGGTCGAGCGCCAGCTCATGACCGACGAACCAGCCGCCCGGGCCGCGCACGAACTCGAACGCGAGCTTGCTCGACAGCGTGATCGGCCCCTTGATGATGTACGGGATCTCGGTGCCGATCTCGACGTCCTCGAAGTACAGCGGCGTCGCTCCGCGGCGATTGGCGAAGTTCTGGCTCCGGTATTCGGCCCAGACCGCGTCGAGCTGCTCGTCGGTCCACTGGATCGGCTCGGTCTTGCCGTACTTCGAGGCCCCGGCGGCCTTCTTTCTGGAGAACCGGTGCCACGAGGTGCGGTAGGCGCCGACGTGTCGCCCGTCGAGGGTGCGCAGGTTGGTCTCATAGTCCTGCACGCCCGCCTTGCCGCCGCTGAACTTGCTGTCGACGATGCGCGCATCGACCAGATGCGTTCCCGCGATCATGGGCTCATCGGCGAACACCGGCTGGGACCACTCGAACTCGCACTCGCGCCAGATCGCGTGGCAGCCCGGGAAGCCGTCGGTCGCGCCGTTGACGACCTCGGCATAAGAGGTGATCACGGGCGGCGACAGCAGACGCCCCCAGGGCGACTTCTGCGCGTAGGCGAGGTCACCATACAGCGGATTCTTGTCACCGAAACCACGCGCGAAGCGCGCAGCCATTTCACGCGTGACGATCACGTTGGCCTCGCCGTAACCCTTGTCCCACTGGTTCGGCGTCAGGAAGTCCCGCATCATCGACGTGGGCTTGCTGCGCACCACGTTGCGGCGCTCGAGCAGCGTGTCCAGATTCGCCTGCGTGATCTCGCCCCAACCTTCAGTCTTGCCAGCCATCACGTCTTCTCCTTGCAGCTGTTCGTGCGCGCCGGGCACGCACCGTGTCGCGTATCACGCCTGATCGAGTTTGAGAAACCGGCGCGCATTGTCGTACAGCACCTTGCGCTTGGTGTTCTCGCCGATGCTGAGCTGCAGGAACTCCTCCTTGCAGCGCTTCAGACCCAGACCGTTCGTACCGAACAGGACCTTGTCGCGTCCGCGTCCGGAGTCCATGAAGCGGATCAGCCGCTCGTCCAGACTCTTCGGGAAATAGGATGAAATGTCGCCATAGACATTGGGATGCCGCCACAGCATCGAGCACCACTCGTCGACCCAGGGCCAGCCCGTGTGCGACAGGTTGATGCGCAGTTCCGGGAACTCGATGGCGACGTCGTCGGCGAGCATCGGCCGGCCGCAGTCCGACGGCAGCACTTCTGCCGAATGACCGACCTGGAAACCCACGGCGACGTCGAGTTCCACACACTTCGCGTACAGCGGATAGAACCGGCGGTCGTTCGGCGGCAACCCGTAGGACAGCGGGTGGAACCAGACGTAGTTGAAGCCATGCTCGCGGACCGCGTGCTCGACGGTCTTCAGGCTGTCGGTGATGCGGAACGGGTCGTAGCTCGCCGCGCCCATGATGCGCCCGCCGCTCCGCTTGACCGCCTCCGCGATCGGCTCGATCGGGCTGTTGAGAATGAAGTCACGGTGATAGTAGTACGACCACATCTTCGTGGCGCACACCGAGACGTGTGTGTAGCCGTATTCGTCCATGCTCGCGAGGCAGTCCTCAGTCGAGGAGTGCCCCTGCAGCAGCGCCGATTGCGGCGCATGCCCGGCCTTCTGGTTACCAAGGGCCTTGAACGTCGTTCCGAGCATGATCTGGAATTCACGGAACTTGAAGGGATCCGACACCAGGTCGCTGCGCACCTCGGTGAGGTGGTTCATGATGTCGATGCTTGGATAGTCCTTGAGATTCGTCATGCTAGATGACCAGGCCGATGCTTGCGCCATGCTGGGTCGCCTCCGCGATCCGGCGCGGCAGCCATGCCGAGCCGGCCACGTACACCTCTGGAATGCTGCGCCGGGCGAGCAGCGCTTCGTACAGCGGTGAATGCGGCACCGAACCGTAAACCAGGACCACCGAATCGAAGCCCTCGAACCGGTAGCGGCCGGCCCCGAACGCCGAAACGAACTCCAGTACACCGGTCTCGACGGCCGCGAGCCGCAGGTTCGGCCGGATCCGCACACCGTGCCGCTCCAGCCGCGCCAGCACCGCACCCATCGAATAGCGATCGATGTCCGCGGCCAGATGCGTCGACTTGTGAAAGACCTCCACCTGCCGGCCCTGCTCCGCCAGGTACTCGGCCACGTTCGGCGTCTCGAAATAGTCCTCCTGCGAGACGACCGCCACGCGCGACCCGGTGCTCACCCTGCCCGCCAGCACGTCCCAGCCCTGCACGACGTGCGGCAGCTCGCTGCCGGGCGTGTCGAGCGGCACACGTGGCACCGAGCCGGTCGCGACCACCACGACTTCGGGCTCGAGCGCCTCGATCATCGCCACGTCGGCGACGGTCTCCAGCCGCACCTGGACCCCGAGCCGCGCCAGCTCGTTCTCCTCGTAGTAGACCTGATCGGTGAACGAATCGCGCCCGGGCGCCTTCGCGGCGATCAGCAGCTGGCCGCCGATGCGCCGGCCCTGCTCCAGCAGCGTGACGCGGTGCCCGCGCATCGCCGCCACGCGTGCCGCCTCGAGCCCGGCCACGCCGCCGCCCGCCACGAGCACCCGCTTCGGTCGCGCCGCGGGACGGTACTCGGCCTTCCAGCGCAGCTCGTTTCCCACCACCGGATTCACCGAACAGATCGGCTTGCGGACCAGATCCGGCGTCTTGCTGTGGACAGCCTCACCGATGCAGCGGTTGCAGCCGATGCAGCGGCGCATCTCGATCAGCCGCCCCTCGCGAGCCTTGCGCGGGAACTCCGGATCCGCGATGCCGGCGCGCGTCATGCCCACGAGATCGCAGCAGCCCGTGCGCAGCAGTTCCTCGGCCAGCACCGGCTCGTTGACGCGCCCCGAGAACAGCACCGCGGCCCTGCCCTCGAGATCCTCGCGCGCCGCCCTGCCCACCTCGCGGTACTCCGCCGTGCCGTAATACGACGGCGGCACGTAGGCGTGCGCACCCCAGCAGTGCCCCACATCGACATCGACGAAATCGAGCAGCCCGGTCTCGCCGAGGTAATAGGTCATCTCGCGCATCTGCAGGTTGTCGTAGCCGCCCTGGCGCGACTCCTGGCCGTTGATACGGATGCCGAGTGCCAGCGAATCGCCGACGCGCGCACGCACGCGCTCCAGCACCTCGACCACGAACCGGATGCGATCCTTCGGCCCGCCGCCCCAGCGATCGCGCCGCCGGTTCAGCACCGGCGACAGGAACGACTGCGGAGTGGTCTCGTGGGCGCAATGGATCTCGATGCCGTCGGCCCCGGCATCCCGCGCCAGCGCCGCGGCGTCCGCGTAGGTCTGCAGGATGAAATCGATCATCTCGGCGCTGAGCTCGTGGGGCACGTAGTCGTAGGCCTCCACGATCGGCACGGCCGACGCCGCCAGCGCGTTGTTGAGGTGCGTGAGCTGGAACACCGCCACGGCGCCGGCCCGGTGCACTTCCTCGCAGAAACGCGCCACGCCTTCCGCGAACCCGGGCACCTGGTAGAGCGCCAGCCGCAGCGCCGCCGCGCCTGCATGGAACTCGTCCTGCGCCTCGGGTGGCAAGGGGGAATTCAGCACCCACGTCTCGCTGCCGATCCAGCCCGCCCCACCGCGCGCTTTCGCGACGTGGTGTTCGATGAAGCGATCGTCCAGTAGACCGGCGGATGCCGAGGCCCCGATGCTGTTGGTCGTCTCGCAGATGCGGTTCGGCACCCGCATCGGGCCGACCTGCAGAGGCGAAAACAGCCGTTCAAAACGGTTGTCACTCATGAAAATGCGCCCGCGTCCGGATTCTCGAGGGGGTGTGGCGGGAATGTCCTGACACCCGCGCATCGGGCCGATGCGGCGCGGACGCCCCCTTCACGCTGCCGCGGCAGCGGGCTCGTGACGAGCGCTGGCCGCGGTCCGGTGAATACTGACTCACGCGTCATTGAGTGTCAAACACGGGCTCGGGCGCCGCGCGAATGTCGCGACTCCTGCCACGCAGTACGCCAGGGAAGCCCAGACCGCTCAGGCGGGTGCCACCCCGCGCCGGCGGCGGGCGTGCCACGCCGCGACCCGTGCCGTCACCGCAGACGGCGGCTCAGCGCAGGCGCTCGAGGATCGTCGCCGTCGCGAGCCCGCCCGCGCAGCAGATCGACTGAAGCCCGAAACGCGCGTCGCGCCGCTCGAGTTCGTGCAGCAGCGTGGTCATGATGCGCGCGCCGCTCGCACCGAGGGGGTGCCCGAGCGCAATCGCCCCGCCATTCACGTTCAGCCGGTCGTGCGTGACGCCGGTCTCCCGCATCCACATGAGCGGCACGGACGCAAAGGCCTCGTTCACCTCGAACAGGTCGATGTCGCCCGTCGAGAGACCGGCGCGCTCCAGCACGCGTTTCGTGGCGGCCACCGGGCCCGTCAACATCAGCGTGGGATCCGAACCGGTCACCGCGACGCTGCGGATCCGGGCGCGCGGCCTGAGCCCGCGGGCCCGCGCGGCTTCCGCCGACATCAGCAGCAGCACCGCCGCACCGTCGGAGATCTGCGAGGAATTGCCCGCGGTGACGCGCCCGCCCTCGGTGCGGAAACTCGTCTTCAGCGTCCCGAGCTTGTCGCGCGTGGTGTCGCGGCGGATGGTCTCGTCACGGCTCAAGATGACGTCGTCGCCGCTGCGCGCCTCGCTCCACTCCCTGACCCGCACGGGCACGATCTCGCGGTCGAAGCGGCCGCTGTCCGCCGCGGCGGCGGCACGCTGATGGCTCGCGAAGGCGTAGTCGTCGAGTTCGTCGCGCGTGAATCCCCAGCGGTCCGCGACGCGCTCCGCCGCCTCTCCCTGCGGGATCTGCTCGTGTGCCTCCAGCAGCTTCCAGCCGAACGGTTTGCCGTGCACGTCGCGGTTCCCGCCCATCGGCACGCGGCTCATGCTCTCGACGCCCCCCGCCACCACGACCTCGTTCACGCCGCTCGCGATCTGCGCGTAGGCGACGTGCACGGCGGCTTCCGAAGAGCCGCACTTGCGGTCCACGGTCATGCCGGGAATGGTGTCCGGCCAGCCGGCGCTGAGCAGCGCCGTCCGCGCCACGTTGCCGCACTGCTCACCGACCTGCGTGACACAGCCGAACACGACATCATCGATGCTCTCCGGCGGAATGCCGCTTCGGCGCGCGACCTCACCGAGCACGATGGCTCCCAGGTGGTCGGCGCGCACATCGCTCAGGCCGCCGCGGAATCTGCCGACCGGCGTGCGGGCGGCGTCGACGATCACTACTTCTCTCATCACCTGCGCCCCATGCCGGAGCCGGGCACCCGCTGCCCGTCCCGGTATTCGTAAACGCCGCGACCACTCTTGCGGCCCAGATGACCGGCCTTGACCATCTTGAGGATCAGCGGGCACGGCCGGAACTTCTCGCCCAGCGTCTGGTGCAGGTACTGCAGCACGGCGAGACGCGTATCCCACCCGGTCAGATCGCCGAGTTCGAGCGGGCCCATCGGGTGATTGAAGGCTCCGCGCAGCGCCGCGTCGATGTCTTCGGCGCTCGCCACCCCCTCCATGAGCATGTACATGGCCTCGTTGCCCATCATCGCCGACATGCGGCTGGTGGTCAGACCGGGTGACTCGTTGACCAGGATCGAATTCTTGCCGATCGCGTCGCTGTAGGCGCGTGTCCGCGCGATCGTCTCGTCGCTGGTCGCGTGCCCGCGCACGATCTCGACCAGCTTCATCTTGTGCACCGGATTGAAGAAGTGCATGCCGATGACGCGGTCGGGACGCTGCGTCGCGGCCGCGATCTCCGTCACGCTCAGCGCCGAGGTGTTGGTCGCGATGATCGCACCCGCCGGCAGCGCCTGATCGGCGGCTCGCGCGATGGCGATCTTGGCCGGCATCGACTCGGTGACGGTCTCGACCACCAGGCCCACCCGCGGGTCGCCAAGCGCCTTGTCGAGTTCCGTCGCAGTCGTGAGGCGCTCCAGCGACTGACGCGACTGTTCCTCGGTCACTTTGCCGAGCCGCACGCCGTCGGCGAGGATTCGCCCGACCGATGCCTGTGCCGATGCGAGTGCCTCCGGACGCAGGTCGACCAGCGCAACCGCGTGACCGGCCGCGACGAAGGCATGCGCGATGCCCGAGCCCATGAGCCCGGCACCGACGACGATCACGTTCTCTCTGTCTGCTGTTGCTGACATCGACATCCGTCCTTTCAGGATTCCTTGAAGACCGGGGCCCGCTTCTCACGGAACGCGGCAACCGCCTCGCGACGGTCGTCCGTGGACAGCAGCATCGCGAACAGATCCTTCTCGAGCCTGAGTCCCGCCGCGAGTTCACGTTCCAGCGCCGCGTACGCCGCCTCCTTGACGAAGCGCGTCGCGAGCGGCGGCCGCGCCGCGATGCGGCGCGCCAGTTCGAGGCTCTCGGCGTCGAGCGATTCCACACTGGCCGCGAGCCGAGTCACGAGCCCGCAGCGATGCGCCTCGGTGGCATCGATGCGTTCGCCCGTGATCATCATGTCCAGCGCCTTGCCGAGACCCACGATACGCGGCAGCCGCTGCGTACCGCCACCGCCCGGGATCAGCCCCAGGCCGGTCTCGGGCAGCGAGAACACGGCATCGGGCGCGGCGATGCGCAGATCGCAGGCCAGCGCGATCTCGAGCCCGCCACCCATGCAGTAGCCGTGGATAGCGGCCACGAGCGGCTTGCGCACGGCATCGAAGGACTCGAGCCAGATGGCCCCCGGGCGGCGCGCCGCCGTCGATGCCGGACCCGCCGGGCGTTCCTCCTTGAGGTCGGCGCCCGCGCAGAAGCCCCGCGGGCCCGCACCGCGAACCACGATGACCCGGACCGTCGCGTCCGCATCGAGCTCACGCAGCGCCTCCGGGACCTCGCGGCGCATCGCGTCGTTGATCGCGTTGATGGAGTCCGGGCGATTCAGGGTGATGCACGCGACCCCTGCGTCGCGCCCGATTTCGATCGCCTCCCGGCGCGTGGTCTCCATGATCGCCTGTCCTCTTGTCGCTGCGGTGACTTGAATGTTATTTAAACCACTCCCTCAGGACAAGCGCGGCAGCGGGCGGGACCCGTTCAGTGCGGCGAGCGGCCCGAGCCGGGTCACCGCCGCTGATCGAAGCGGCGCCCCACCATCGCGCCGGCGATGTTGACCTTCTGGATGTCGATTGCGCCGCCCGCGATGCCCCAGCCCCAGGCGTCACGCAGGCGCCGCTCGGCAGGAAAACTCTTCGAATATCCGTACGCGCCCATCAGCTGGACGACGTTGCCGGTGACACTGCGTGCCATCTCGTTGGCGAAGCACTTCGCAACCGAGGAGTCGAGCGCGTCGGGCAGCCCCTGCTCGGCGTTGCTGACCGCACGGTAGATCAGCAGTCTCGCGGCCTCCACCTGCATCTGCATTTCCGCGAGCCGGAGCTGCACGGCCTGGAACTCCACGATCGGCTTGCCGAACTGCCGGCGCTCCCGCACGTAGTCGATGACCTGCTCCAGCGCTCCGGACGCCTGGCCGAGCGCCATGGTCGCATTGCCGCAGCGTTCGAGGTCGAAGGCCTCCATGAGCTTGCGGAATCCTCCTGCCGGCACGACGACATGGTGGGCCGGCACCGTGACGTTGTCGAAATAGATGTCCGAGGACGGCACGCCGCGGAAGCCCATCAGCTGCTCGTTGGCTCCGAAGCTCAGTCCCGGAGTCCCCTTCTCGACATAGACCGCGCCGATGCCTTTCGCGCCGGCGTCGGCCGACATGCGGCAATAGACGACGTAGCCATCGGCATGGCCGCCGCCCGAGCACCAGCGCTTGGTGCCGTTCAGCACGATCCTGTCGCCCTGCACTTCGGCACGGGTCTTGAGATCCGTCAGCGCGGAGCCCGCCTCGGGCTCCGACATCGCGACGGCAACGACCTTGTCGCCGCGGCAGACCGCCGGAACGACCTCGTCGACCAGTCTGGCGGAAGCGAAACGCTCAATCGCGCGGACCGGCCCCACGCAGGATTCGAACACCGGAAAGGCCACCGCCGAGGAGATGCGCGCGAACTGCTCCAGAACGATCAGCGCGTCGAGGCTGCCGAGCCCCATGCCGCCGAGGCGCGCCGGAATATTGATACCCAGGAAACCCATCTCCGCGTACTCACGGATCAGCGCGTGGGTGGGCGGCTCCCCGGTGCGTTCGATTTCTTCGGCGATCGGCACCAGCTTCTCGCGCGCATAACGGCGGGCGGTGTCGCGCAGCTGCAGCTGTTCATCGGTCAGGCGGAAATCCATGTTGTACGGCCTCTCATCGCTGTGAACGGTGTCGGCACCTTCGTCGTGCGGCGCAGCAGCCCGGGTGCGGGCCGCACGGCACGACCTCAGAGCCGGTAGATGCGTGCCGCAGTGTCGTGCAGCAGCGCCGCACGCTCGGCAGGTGAACAGCCCCGGATCAGACGCTTGTAGGCGTTCCAGAGCACGACATAGGAACACGATGCGCGATCGACGGGAAAGTTGCTCTCGAACATGCAGCGTGCGGCACCGAAATGCTCGATGCAGGTGTGCACATAGGGGCCGATGGCCGCGGCCACCTCGGCCGACCCCGGCGGGGATTCCCGCCTGTGCCAGCCGTGTCCACTCATGGTCATCGCCAACCCGCCGAGCTTCACGACGACGTTCTCGCAGCGCGACAATTCGATGACGTGCTGGCGCCACAGGCCATATACCTCTTCGCGTCGCCCCGCATAAGGACCGATGCCGAGCGGCCCGCCGGCGTGATCGAGCACGATGGTCACGTCCGGGAACGCCCGCGCCAGATCGGCGAGTTCCGGCAGCTGCGGGTGATATGCCCAGGCATCGAACACCAGTCCGCCCTCGCGCAGACACGCGAAGCCTTCGCGAAACCGCCGGTCCGACAGCAGACCTGCGGGTGCGTTCGTGTGCGATCGACGGATCTGCGGGCTCGCATCCCAGGCGCTTGCGTAGCGGATGCCCCGGAACGCCGGCGACGCGGCGCGGTGTGCATCGAGCACCTCGCGCACGCCGGCACCCTGCGTCAGGTCGGCGAAGCCGACGATGCCGGCCGCTACCCGCGTGACGCCGCCCGGACGGCCGTGCGACCCCGCCATGGCCGCCACGAACGCCGTCTCGCCGACCGGTCGCAGCTGCGGTGGTCCGTCACTGAGGTATGCCTGGTGGCACTCGACGAACACCGTGCTCACGACCCTGTGCCCGCCGAAATCGGCCAGCAGCTCCTGGACCAGATAGCGACTGTCCGGAAAGATCCACAGGTGATGATGGGGATCGCAGATCGGCTCGTCCCGCTCGATCGGCTCCTCGATCGTCCGTCCGAGCCAGCGCTCGCGCTCCTGCACCGCGGAGGTCGTGGTGGACATGCTCAGCCCGACCTGGATGCGGACTTGCGGCCGCCGCGGCGTTTGCCCGCGACGCCGGTCCGGCGCGCAGGGCGCCGGCCCGGCTGCGCGCGCCGCCCCGGGTCTGCCATGTTCATGACTTCGCTCCGGAACAGCTGCAGCGCCTGCCGCGGCCCGAGGCGCTCATCGAAGAAGGCCGCGGTACGCAGCCCGACGAGCATGGCATAGGCGATCTCGGCCGCGGCACGCGCACGGGCCGGACCGCAGGGTGAACGCTCGAACATCTCCCGCAGGTAATTCTTGCAGTAGCGGTCGAGCTCGGCTTTCTCGCGATGCAGCCGTGGGTCGTGCACGGCCACACCGAAGCACTCCAGCATGAAGCCGACCTCGGACTTGGTGATCCCGGCGCCCGGGAAGAACACACGGGCCATCTGGTCGATGACGCGCTCGGGACTGTCGGACCGGAACGACTCGAGCCGGTGGATGATGCGGCTCGCGACCTGCGCGAAATAATGCTCGAGGATCGCGTCCTTGCCCGGGAAGTAATAGAGCAGATGGCTGGGGGACATGCCCGCCGCGCGAGCCACGTCCGTGAGGCTGGTCCTGGCATAACCCTGGCCGACGATGCAGTCGTGCAGCGCCTTGAAGATGGTGCTGCGATGGCGCCCGCCCGAACGCTGCCGTTCGGGTTCCGGAGTCGATGTACGGGATGTCATTCTGCTCACGTGCTGTCCGGTCCGGGCCGCCGGACCCACTCAACTAGGCGTTCCATAAGACACTGTTTTCCTTGCGAGCAGCGACCACCGCGCACAGTGGCCGGCAGCCTCAGAGTTTGCTGGACTCGCCACCGTCGATGACATAGACGGCCCCGGTGACGAAATCGGATTTGGGGGAGGCGAGATAGCAGATCAGCGGGCCGATCTCGTGATTCTCGCCCATGCGCCGCGCAGGAATCTTGCGCAGCCGACGCTGGAGCACCTCCGGCGATGACAGCACCGCCTGCTGCGCGTCCGTGGCGAAGGCACCCGGCGCGATGGCATTGACCTGCACGCCCTGGCCCGCCCACTCGCCCGCGAGGGCCTTCGTGAACTGCAGCAGCGCCCCCTTGGACGCCGAATAGGCCACCAGCGTCGGCTTGCCGAGGATACCGGAGGTCGACGCGATGTTGATGATCTTGCCGGAGCGCTGCGGCACCATGATGTGCCCGGCGGCACGCGCGAGCACGGCGGGCGCCGTGACGTTCACCGCCATGACGTCGTGCCAGACAGTGTCCGGCTGTTCGAGAAACGCGCCCGCCGGAGCGATGCCGGCATTGTTCACGACGATGTCCAGTCGCCCGAAGACGCTCATCGCCACCTGCGCCAGCCCGGCCACGGCCGCGGCATCGCGCATGTCGCAGACGGCGACGTGCAGCCGGTCGCCCGCGCGCGCCGCCAGATCCCGCAGATCGTCGCGCGAGCGGACCGTGGCGACGACGCGAACGCCCTGCTCCAGGAGCGCCTCGGCCGCGGCCCGGCCGAGGCCGCGGCTCGCACCGGTCACGATGGCGGTGCGGCCATCGAGTTCCAGGTCGATCATGGCACCTCCTCGGTGAGCTGGCGTGCGATGCCGAGCCGCAGCACTTCCGAGGCGCCCTCGTAGATGCGCATCGGACGGGCCTGGCGGTAGAACTTCTCGATCTTCGTGTTGCGCACCAGACCGAAGCGCCCCATGACCTGCACGCAGCGATCCACCACGCGCGATGCGGCCTCGGTCGCCGCCAGCTTGGCCATCGAGGACTGCGGCAGCGCTGCAGCCGGATCGCGCACCGCTGCCGACGCCGCGCGGTAGGTCAACAGACGCGTCATCTCGATCTCCGTCCAGCTGTCGGCGAGCAGCTGGGCCACGGGCCCCAGGCGCGCCAGCGGCCGGCCGAACTGTACGCGCGTTCGGGTGTGCCGCACAGCCTCCTCGAGCGCGGCCTGCGCGAGCCCCACGGCGGCACCGGCGACCGAGACGCGGAACACGGCGAGCGTCGCCAGTACGAGGTCCATGCCCTGGCCGGGGCGCCCGAGCCGCGCGGTCGCCGGCAGGCGCACCTCGTCGAAATGGATCTCGCCCAGCACGTGCGGAGCCATGATCTCAGGCGTCGGTGTGACCGAAACGCCTGGGGCGTCGGCCGGCACGAGGAGCATCGAGTAGCCCGCCTCCTCCTTGCAGAGCACGAGATAGAAGCCCGCCGCGCCACCGTTCGAGATGAACGACTTGGTGCCACGCACCGTGAGGCCATCCGCCGTCGCCGTCGCTGTGGTGGCGATGTTCTTCACGTCGGAGCCGACCGCTTCCTCGGTGATCGCGAGCGCGGCCAGCACCTCAGCGGTCCCCACCCGCGGCAGCCACGTGGCGCGCTGCTCGGCGGATCCGGCCAGGGTGATCGCGTAGCTGCCGATGCCCTGCAGCGCGAACAGCGAATCGGCATGGGACGATGTGGCCATGAGCGCCTCGCGCACCAGACAGATCGCGAGCGGATCCGGCCGGCTGGCAGTCCCGCCGAACTCCGCGGGAACCATCAAGGCACACAGCCCGCTCTGACGCAGCGCAGCGAGCACCCCGGGATGCACCTGACTCATTTCGTCGGCCTCGGCCGCGAGCGGTTCGACGGCCCGGGCGAGTTTGCGCGCCTGATCCTGGATCAGGCGATAGTGAGGGTCGAGATCGAAATTCATGACGTTGGATTCCTGGCTCCGGCCTCGAAGGCCGGGCGCTGGTTCGGTCGGGCCGCAGTCGAGGGCTATTTCGCCTTCCTCTGCCGGCTTGGGAACCGCGGCTTGCGTTTCTCCATGAACGCCGTCGCCCCCTCGATCATGTCAGCCGAGCCGATGGCCTGGACGAGCATGCCCAGCCCGCTCAGGTAATTGTCACGGACCTGGTTCCACCAGACGTTCGAGCTGACTTTGGCGATCTCCAGGTAGCGGGCACTCATCTGCAGCAGCTCGTCGGCATACTTCGTGACTTCCTCCTCGAGCTGCTCCGGGGGCACGACCGCATTGATCCAGCCGAGTTCGAGCGCCTGTTTCGCCGGATAGCGGCGGCACAGGAAGGACACTTCCTTGGCACGCTTCTCGCCGATGGTCATGCTGAGGAAATTGGTACCACCCAGCACCGGGGCGCTGCCGACGCGCACGCCCGTCTGCCCGAAAGTGGCATTCTCCGAGGCGATGGCCAGGTCGCAGGCAACGACCAGTTCATTGCCGCCACCCGCCGCCGCGCCATTGACCGCCGCGATCACCGGCCGGGGGCTCAGCCGGATCGCCTCGTAAACCTTCAGCGAACCATAGAACATGCGGCGCAGCGCGTCCGGGTCCGCCTTGCTCAGATTCGCGAGGTAGCCCCCGGCGCAGAAGGCTTTGCCCGTACCGGTGAGGACGATGACCCCGCTGTCAGCGGCATCCTCGATCGCCGCGATCAGTTCGCCCGCCATCTCGGCGTCGTAGGCATTCATGCGATCCGGGCGGTTCAGCCGGATCCATGCGACATCGCCACGCTCCTCGACCACTACATCGGACATCCGGACAACCCCTTTCCCGCTGCATTCGGCTTTTGCACTGCAGGGAGCACTTTCTGCCCCCTTCGTTGTCTGTGTCATCGGCGCGCGCAGGACGCCGCCAATGTTGACAGTCCTCGATATTCTGTGAGAGCGTTGAATGAAGTTCAAGCAGCGGCGACTGCCGCAGGCAATCGCGGCCCACCGACAAGCATCAGGCATGGCGGTCCCGGTCGCCATCGCCACCCGCCTCATCACCACCGACCAGCAACGGAGCAAAGCCCATGACCGAGCAGAACGAGAACAAGCCCAAGCCGTTCTTCGACCCCATCAAGCTGGAGAAGCTGGACGTCTCCAACGACTACCCGATGGAGCCCGATGATTTCGAGAAGCTGTTCCGGCACAACTGTTACTGCGAGATGGCGCACGTGAACAAGAAGGGCTTCCCGATCGTGACGCCCATGTTCTACGTGATCCACGACGGCTACCTGTTCATGAGCAGCATCCAGAAGTACCGCCACAAGTCGCACCACCTCGTGGATGATCCGCGCATCTCGGTCTGCGTCCACAACGACGGTGCGAATGCCCGCCACCAGAAAGCCATCCTGATCACCGGCCATGCCGAGCTGTCGACCGACGACGAGCTGATGCGCAAGATCCACTGGATGATCATCGACAAGTACTGGTGGGAGCTGAAGACCGACGCGGAGCGGCAGAACGCGTTCACGGCCGTGCACACGCCGCTGCGCGTGCTGATCAAAGTCGTGCCACAGAAGATCATCAGCTGGGACTTCGGCAAGATGGTCAATGCCTATTCGAAGGGCGTCTGGTTCGGCGAGGCGTACAACATGGTCAAGAACCTCTGATCCTCGGCCGCGATCGGCGGTCTGCGACCTGGACACCGGGTCGCCGATTCCATTCACTATCAAGCCAGATTCCGGGGGACAGATCCATGGGCCGATGGGATGACAAGTTCGAACGCGCTGCGAAGCGCTACGCGAGTTTCCGCGTGCAGGAATATGCCCAGCACGACCGCGTACTGACCAGCATCATCGAGGACAAGGCGCGGCAGTATCCGAACCACGTCGTGTTCCAGTTCCGCGACTATCCGATCACGCTGGGGGAATTGAACGAGCGCATCAACCGCGCTGCGAACGGCTTCCGCAGGCTGGGCGTGGGCCGGGGCGACAAGGTCGCCATCATGCTGCCCAACTGTCCTGAGTTCCTGTACACCTGGTTCGGTCTCAACAAGATCGGCGCCGTCGAGGTCCCGATCAACGTGGCGCTCAAGGGGAATGGCCTGACCTACCAGATCGTGCAGTCCGACTCGGTGGCTCTGGTCGCCGACACGGAATACCTCGACCGCCTGGGTGAGGTGTTCGACGACCTCAAGACGGTCCGGCACATCGTGTACCGCAGGAGTGACGGCGCCCCCGACAAGCTGCCGAAGCCGCCCGCCATCGAGACGCTGACCGTCGACGAGCTGATGGCGAGCTCGCCGGACTCACCGGGCATCAAGGTCTACCACAAGGAGATGGCGACCATCCTCTACACCTCCGGCACCACCGGTGTCTCGAAGGGCGTGGAGATGAGCCACCACTACTGGTACGACATCTGGAACGAGGCCGTGAAGTACGCCCGCTACACGGACGAGGACGTCCTGTACACGGGCCTGCCGTTCTTCCACGGCAATGCACAGGGCATCACCATCGGGCCCGCGATCCTCGCGAATGCCAAGGCCGTGATCGTCGAACGCTTCTCGGCGAGCCAGCTGTGGGACGACTGCCGTCGCTGGAACTGCACCGAGGCCAACTACATCGGCGGCATCATCCCGATCCTGCTCAAGCAGGACCCGCGACCCGACGACAACGACAACCCGCTCAGGCTCATGGTCGGTGCCGCGGCTCCGGCGGATGAGTGGGAGGCGTTCCAGAAGCGCTTCAACACGAAGCTGCTCGAGGTCTATGGCATGACCGAGTGCTACTGCTGCCTCGCAAGCCCCTATGACGCACCGCGCGCCGGTTCCTGCGGCAAGGCGATCACAGGCTGGGACGTGCGCATTGTCGACGAGGACGACAACGACTGCCCGCCGGACGTTCCGGGCGAGTTCATCTGTCGTTCGAACAAGATGTTCGTCGGCACGACGGGTTACTACAAGAAACCGGAAGCCACGCTGGAGCTCTTCAAGAACGGCTGGATCCACACAGGGGACATCGGCCGCAGGGACGAGGACGGATATTTCTACTTTGCGGACCGCAAGAAGCAGGCCATCCGGCGTCGCGGCGAGAACATCTCGTCGTTCGAGGTCGAGGCGGTGGTCAGCTCCCACGAAGCCGTACTCGAGTGCGCGGTGGTCGGCGTCCCGTCGGATGTCGGCGAGGAAGAGGTCAAGGCGGTCGTGGTGCTGAAGCCCGGCCACCAGGCCACCCCCGAGGAGTTGATCCGCTGGTGCGAACCACGCATGGCATACTTTGCCATTCCGCGCTACATCGCAATCCGCGACAGCCTGCCGAAGACACCGAGCGAGCGTGTGGAGAAGTTCAAGCTCAAGGACGAGGGCATCACACCGGACTGCTGGGACCGCGAGAAGGCGGGCATCAAGCTGAAGCGCTAGCGCCGCGCACGGCAGCGACCCGGACGATGCACGAGCGTTGGTCGGCCGCCATGAGGCGGCCGACCCCGCATCCGGCCTCCCCCGTCCCGACTGCCGTCGCCCGATATCCTGTCGCCCCGCCCCTGAGGACAGCTGCATGGCTCAGAACCAGGACCTGGAAGCGAAACTCGACGCCGCGCTGCGGCGCATCGACGAACTGGAGGCCCGCGCCGCGATGCGCGACCTCGTGACGGACTACTGCCTGGGGTTCGACACCCACGACTGGGACCGATTCATCTCGATCTGGCACCCGGACGCGGTCTGGGACATCGGACCACCCTTCGGCAGCTTCCGCGGCCACGACGGCGTCCACAAAGCCGTGTACGAGGTGCTCTACCCCGCCTGGCGCGAGACACACCACCTCACGTCGAACCTCCGACTGACGTTCCGCGATGCGGACCACGCCCTTGGCGTGTGCAATGTCGACTGCATGGGTGCGACGAAGGACGATGTCGTGCAGATGATCAACGCGACCTACACCGACGAGTTCGAGCGGCGTCAGGGCGTCTGGAAGATTGCGCGCCGTGCCGTGACCATGCACTACTTCAACCCGATTCCCGGCGCCCGCATGTCGCCGCCGGGTGGCTGAAGCAACCCGCTCAATTACAGGGCTCGTTCATCGCGGCGGTCAGGCGCGGCCTGCTCGCGCCGCACCGCGGATCATCTTTCCTGCGCCAGGGAGCCGCCCGCTGCACGGATGCCGGAGGGTCCGGTATCCGGGGTCACACCCCGGATACCGGACGCCGGCTGGACAGCATCGTCGTGATCCTGACCCGCGGCGGGACCGGGATCAGAACCGCTGCCGGATCCGGACACCGTAGAGTCGCGGCGGCCGCGTGGCGGTGTAGGTCCAGAGCCCCGCAAAGTCCAGGCTCGTACCCACGTCGAAGCCGACCGTGTAAGTGTCCTCCTTGGTCAGGTTCAGGCCGTAGACGCTGATGGTCGTCTTCTTCCAGTCGTAGCTGATCGTGGCGTCCACGACGTCGGAGCTGCCGTTGGCGGACTGCGGCGTGTTCAGGAAGCTCAGCTGGACCTTGCTGACGTGGTGCCAGTTGGCATTCACGGACATGGTCCCTTCACCGACCGCCCACTCATAGGAAGGTGCCAGCGTCGCCGTCAGCTTCGGCGCGCGGCGCAGTTTCAGGAACGTCAGGTCGCGGCCCGTCACCGGGTCGATGAAGTCCTTGTACTTGGCGTCCAGCAGGCCCAGCGAACCCACCACCGTGAACCCCGGCGCCGGCGTCGCGACGATCTCGAGTTCCGCTCCCTTGATGTCGGCCTTCGAGGAGTTCAGCACCAGTGTCTGCTGGCCGGTGCCCGTGGCGATCGGCACGCTGAGTTCCTCCTGCTTGTCCTTGTACTTCATGAGGTACACGGACGCGTTCACGCGCAGCCGGCGATCGAGCCATTCGGACTTCACACCGAGTTCGAAGTTGTCGACCTTCTCCGGATCGTAGGGCGTCGACATGGCCTCGTAGGTGTTCGCGCGGCCGCTGAAGCCGCCCGCACGGAACCCGCGCGTGAACAGTCCATACAGCATCAGATCGTCGTTGACCCTGAAGCGCAGGCCGACCTTCGGCGTGAACTCGCTCCAGTTCTTGCGGAACGGATCATTGAAGTTGCCCTTGACCGCAAGCTCGGCCGCGAAGGCCGGGTCGTCGACACCATTGCGCTTCTTGTCTTTCGTGTAACGCCCGCCCAGGGTCAGCGTGAGCTGATCCGTGAAGCGGTAGTCCGCCTCGAAGAAGCCCGCGTACGACTTGGTCCGCTGCTTCACGTGCTGCGGCACCGTGGCCACCGTGCCGGGTGGCACCGCACCGCCCGACAGGAAGTCGATGAAGCCGATATAGCTTACGAGATCCATGCGGTACTTCGAATCCCACAGATAGGCGCCCACCGTGAAGGTCAGCGGATCCTGGCCGCCGTGGGTCCAGCGCAGCTCGTGGCTGCTCTGCCGGTACTTGGCGGGGCGGTCGGTGTGGTACAGCGCGAGCGGCGTGCCATCCCAGTCCTGCGAGACCTCTTCCTTGGTCTTGAAATGACCGAACAGGTATTCGACGCGGTCGTCCGCGGTCAGATCCCAGCGCCCGTTGAAGGTGTGCATGTCGGTGTCGAAGAACGAGTCCGACCCGTCGAGGTCCTGCAGCACCTCGTAGCGATCGCCCGACTGCGGCGTCTTCACGCTGACTGCGCACTGGTTGTAGTAGAAGCAGAAGACCTGATCGGGCTGGGCGGTGTTGTGGGTCACATGCGCATCCTGATCCTGCCAGCTCTTGTCGAAGCGGTAGTACAGCTCGATGCTCTCGGTCGGCCGCCACAGCACTGCCGGGCTGATCGTGCGGTAATCGAGTTCTCCCGTATGCCTGTTCTGTGTGCGGTTGAAGAAATAGCCGTCGCGTTCCTGCTTCGCGCCATACAGCTTGAAGGCCAGCTGCTCGCTGACCGGCAGGTTCAGATAGCCGTCCACCAGAATGTCGTCATAGTTGCCGAAGCTGGCGCGGACCTCGCCACTGAGACCATCCATGTCCGGCCGACGGCGGGTGACGTTGATGACACCCGCGATGGAGTTGCGGCCGAACAGCGTGCCCTGTGGACCGCGCAGGATTTCGATGCCCTGCATGTCCAGCGCCTTCAGCATGGATCCCGAAGCCTGGCCGATGAAGATACCGTCCACGACCACGCCGACCGTGGGATCGAAGCTCTTCTCGACGTCCGTCGAGCCGACGCCGCGGATCGCGATCGCGGCCGGGCTGCCGGGCCCCTGCTGCAGGTCGTCGATGACCACGTTCGGTGCGGCATTCACGAAGTTCTGCAGATCGACGTCCGCGCGCCGCTCGAGCGCGCTGGCGCTCAATGCACTGACCGATGAACCCACGTCCTGCAGGCGCTCCTCGCGCTTGCGGGCCGTGACCACCACCTCTTCGAGGGCGCCGGCGTCGGGCGCATCCTGAGCGTGAGCGATGCCAAAGCCCGGCGGCGCGACCAGCACCGCCGCCACCGCAGCGACCAACGAAACCGATCCTGACTTGCGCATAGCTACTCCTGCGTCTGTGAGCAATAAAACCACACGCACCCCCGTGCGGCGCATGCCTTGAATAACATAAAAAAACTGTCGCGCCGGAGCCTAAACGGGCCGCCCGCGACACGCAAGTGGCCAATTGACCACAATGCCGCCCAACCCCACGCGGCTTTTCGTGAGCCGCCTCGGGTGCGGCGCAAGATGCGCGGCTGCACCCCGTCGGGGGTGGCTCCAGCACCTCCGCCAGCCCGCCGTTTTGAGTCGGGTTCAAACCCCCGCGAGGATGCGCGCATGAGCCGGGGCCAGCACGCGATGTCGCCACCCACGCGCCCCCCCGTCAGGCCGGAGCGGCCACGCCGGCCCGTCTGGCCTGTGACCGCCGGCAGCCGATCGAAGGCGAATGGCGCGTGGCACGTTCGGGGCTGCAGCGAATCAGACGGGCGCCGCGGGATGGGCCAGGAAGGGCTCGCTCACTGGACGCGCTGGCCCAGCGCCTGCTGCGCGGCGATAAAGCCGAAGATCATCGTCGAGGCGATACTCGCGCCCGTGCAGGGATAGATGCGCCCCATCACCGGCGCCGTGACGTTGCCGGTGGCGAACAGGCCCTCGATCACCGAGCCGTCGGCGCGCAGCACGCGCGCGGATGCGTCGGTCATGATCCCGCCGAAGGTGCCGAGGTCGCCCGGATAGACGGCCACGGCATAGAACGGCGGCCGCTCGATGGCACCGAGCCCCGGGTTCGGACCGTGGCTCGGATCGCCGCAGGTGCACGAGAACACCGACTCGCCGCGGTGAAAATCGAGGTCTACGCCGGTCGCGGCGAAGCCATTGAAGCGCCGCACGGTGTCGGCGAGGGTGCCGGCATCGATGCCACAGGCGGTGGCCAGCCCCTCGAGGGTGTCGGCCCGTTTCACGAAGCCGCTCGTGACCCACTCCTGCGGCGTCCGACCCGGCAGCTGTCCTGCGAAGAAGTAGTGGTTGCGGTGCCGCGATTCCATGATGAGCCAGGACGGGATCGCGCGCGCCTGTTGCTGATGCGCGTAGATGGCCTGGCCCAATGACATGTAGTTCGAGCCTTCGTCGACATAGCGCCGCCCCTCGGCGTCGACCATCAGGGCATGGGGCTTGCCGCGCTCGTATTCGACGTACAGCGGCCCCATCGGCGAGAGGGTCATCGGAATCCAGATGCCTTCGTCCATGAGGTCCGTCGCGGCGCCCAGGCGCATCGCCATCTGCACCACGTCGCCGGTCTCGCCGGGGTTCGCGAAGGTCCAGTCCGTGGAAGCGGGCTGGCGCGAGTATCGCCGGCGCATCTCGAGGTTCCGCGCAAATCCGCCGCAGGCCAGCAGCACTCCGCGGCGCGCCGCAATCGCGACCTCGCGGCCGTCGTGCATCGCCTTCAC
>CAYWMY010000002.1:0-13731 GCA_964459405.1 uncultured Steroidobacteraceae bacterium
CAGCGTGAACGCGTTCTCGATGTCGGTGCCCGCAATCGCACTGACCGCGACGGGGACGTCCTGAATGTTCTCGGCACGCTTACGGGCCGTGACGGTGATTTCTTCGAGTTCCTGGGCCGATGTGGTCATTGACGTCAAGGCACAGGCGCCGGCGACGCTGCCGAGCAGCAGCGCGCGGGCGACGCTCCTTCGAATCGTGTTCCCCCTGCTTGTGTTCATGGCTTAGGTATCTCCTGACTCGTGGATCAGACGCATCATCCACCCATCCGGGCGGCTATAAGCGTCTGGCATGATAGTGAAATTCCCGGCCCCAGGTTGTTTCAAAAACACGACATTCGGTCCGTTCCCGCCGGCTGGCGTGCGCTGTGGGCGCTCCCGGGCTCAAGACCGGGGTCGCGCGGGATTGCCCGCCGCGGTGGCCGGAGTGCGCCGCGCGCGATTCCGGAACGTATCGCAGACAGCGGGAATGCGCGTCGCTGATGACGCCGCGGGCCGATGGGGCCCTGGCGCGGGGGCGGCGGCCGGCGGCGCCGCCGCGCACCCCGCGCCTTGCGCTGATTTGACAGCCTGCAGGACGCTCCCTAGCATCGCCCACGGAAGTCATCGAGCCGCCCAGTCGGTCGGCCTGATGCCTGGCTCGCGCGGAAGGGCTGGCTGAACGCCAGGCGGCTTGCCATCCCGGCGTCGAGTTCCTGTGAGGTCCTGTTCTGGAGGGCGCCATGCCGCTGTTCGCCGCAATCGGATTCGATCATCCGCAATCGATTGAACTGCGCGAGAAGTTCCGCGCGGAGCATCGCGCCTACTCGCAGGGCGAGGACGCGATGACGCGCCTGGCAGGCGCCTTTTACGATGCCGCGGGCGATCAGTGCGGCACGTTGAAGATCTTCGAGGCCGACAGCGCCGAGCAGGTCTGGGAGTGGTACCGGAAGGACCCGTTTTTCCAGAACGGCGTCTACAAGGATTTCCACGTCATCGAGTGGCGCCTCGCGATCAACCGCTTCGAGCCCACCGAGTGGGTCAAGAATTATCCAGGCCGCGCGGTCTGAAACATCGTGACCGGCCGGGCCGAGCCCGGCAGGCGGCCGGTCGACCCCATCAGGAGCCGATGCTGCCGGTGCGGCGATGCAGGTGTTTCAGCAGCACACGGCCTGTGGCTCGCGGCATGCATGGCGCCGCGAGGGTTCGTGGGCCGTATGATCGGCAGCGGACGGAGTGGCTCACGAAGGAGGCTTGACACGTGACGTCAATCAGCGCGTGGCACCAGGGGGAGCAGGACACGCTGCTCGCAGCGTTCGGACGCGTGGTCGCCGACCGGCCGCAGCATGGCTTCCTCGATTTCTCCGGCGAGCAGTATTCCTACGGTGAGTTCGACCGGCTCACGAACCGCCTCGGGCATGGCCTGGCCGCGCAGGGCGTACGCGCGGGCGATACCGTCGTCACGATGCTCGACAACAGCGTCGATGCGATTGCTGCCTGGTTCGCGATCAACAAGCTGGGCGCCATCAGCGTGCCGCTCAACACGGCGCTGCGCGGCGAATTCCTGCGCCACCAGGTCTGCGATGCGGGTAGTGCGCTCGTGATCTGCGAGCCCGACTACCTGCTGCGCTTCGCCGAGATCGCCTCGCAGCTGCCGCAGGTGAAGCTGATCCTGCACCGCGGCCGGTTGCCGCCGGAAACGCCGGAGTGCCCGATCGCCGTCGCGCCACTCGATGCGCACCGCGGCACCGACGAGTCGCCGATCCCCCTGAGCGTGGGACCCGCGGATCTCACCTGCATCATCTACACCTCCGGCACGACCGGCCCCTCCAAGGGCAGCATGCAGAGCTACAATTACCTCTGCAATCTGGCGCGCACGCGCCTGCGTTACTGCCCGGCCACACCCGAGGACATCACGTTCACGCCGCTGCCGCTCTTTCACAACAATGCGCTGGCGACGGGCGTCACGGCCACGGTACTCTCGGGCGGGCGCATCGCGATCGCGCCACGTTTCTCGGTCTCGGCCTTCTGGCCCGAGGTCGAACGCTCGGGTGCGACGATCGTTTCGCTCGTGGGCACCATGGCCATGCTGCTGGCCGACGCGCCGGACAACGAAGCGTCGCAGCGCTGCTTCGGACGCATTCACACCGTGCGCGGCGTGCCGTTCTCCGATGCCGTCAAGGCCGCCTGGCGCAAGCGCTTCGGTGCCCGCTTCGTGGGTTCGAACGATTACGGCATGACGGAGGTTGCAGTCATCACGGGCCTGCCGGGCGGCGAACACGCACCGCCGGGTTCCTCGGGCCGGCGCATCCCCGATTTCGACGTGCGGATCTTCGACGACCAGGACCGGGAGGTGCCGCCCGGAGCACCCGGCGAGATCGTCGTGCGCCCCAACAAGCCCGACATCATGTTCCAGGGCTACTGGCGCCGGCCGGAGGCAACCGTGGCCGCAATGCGCAACCAGTGGTTCCACACCGGCGACATCGGCAGGTTCGACGACGAAGGCTTCCTGTACTTCCTGGACCGCAAGAAGGACTACCTGAAGCGCCGGGGCGAGAACATCTCGAGCTTCGAGATGGAGACCACGTTCAAGCAGCATCCCGACATCGCCGAGGTTGCGGTGCACGCCGTGCCCGCGAAGATCGGCGAGGACGACGTCAAGGTCACCGCCGTGCTGAAGCCCGGCGCATCCCTGACCGAGGATGTGCTCTGCCGCTGGGCCATCGAGCGGGTGCCGTACTTCGCGGTGCCGCGCTACATCGAATTCCGCGATGCGCTGCCGCAGAATACGCAGGGCAAGGTGCTCAAGTACCAGTTGCGCGAGGAAGGCGCCACGCCGCGCACGTGGGACCGCGAGAAATCGGGTATCGAGGTGGTGAAGCGATGATGACCGACCGGCTGATCGATGGCTGATGCGGTGATCGGCGGCTGGACAGGAAGCGGCATCGCCCGCGAGTCGGGCGAGGGCGGCATCGGAATTCCTGGAGCCGCAGCACATCCGATGGGCGATCCGGGTGTTCCGGGCAACACAACGAGAGGGGATGACACATGACTGACACGATGAATGCCTCCGCGGGCCGTCGCGGGATCTTCAGGCGCGGCGCGCTGCTGCTTGCCGGCCTCGCCATGCTGGGCGTGGCCCACGCGAAGGACCATGCGAAGCAGGACATGGCCATGCTGCTCGACAAGCAGCAGATCGAGGAACTGCTGGTGCGCTATGCCGCGGCCGTCGACGGCAAGAATCCCGGCGGATTCGACGAAGTGTTCGTGCCGGACGCCACTGCGTACTACGGCTTCGGAGACACGCTCAAGGGTCGCCAGGCGATCGTGGATTTCATCAGCGGCACGATGGGGAAGGTTTCAGGTTCGCAGCACCTGGTCGGCAACTTCCGCATCAACCTCGACGGTGACAAGGCCACCAGCACCTGCGCCATCCAGGCGATCCTGGTGGGCGTGGGTGACTACAAAGGCCAGTCCGTGATGCTGTGGGGCGAGTACCGGGATCGCCTGGAGCGGCGGCCGGAGGGCTGGCGCATCGTGCACCGTGAACTCGCGGCGTTCCACGCCACGGGCGACATCGGCCTCGGCAAGTAAGCACCACGACCGTCGCCGCGCCGCATGAAGGCGCGGCGGCGGTATCCTCCGGGCGCACCGCGTTCTGCGGCCGCGTTTTTGCGCTGAACGCACACGCCGGACCGGGCAGCGGCACGGCACACGCGGCCGCACCGCGTTCCGCCGCCGCGTTATCGCGCCGTATATCCGCCGTCGACCACGAGCGTGGCACCGACGATGAAGCTCGCTTCATCGCTGGCCAGGAAGCAGACGGCGCGTGCGACTTCGTCCGGGCGGCCCATGCGGCCGATCGGATGCAGGTCGGTCAAGGATTTCATCGCCTCCTGCGTCGTGACGGTGCGTTCGATGAGCGGCGTCAGGATGACGCCAGGGCACACGGCATTCACGCGGATGTTCCGGGCGGCATACTCGACCGCGAGCGTGCGCGTCAGATTCACGACCGCGCCCTTGGCGGCCGTATAGCCCGCGTGGGCGGGGAATCCGACGAGGCCGTGCACAGAGGCGATGTTCACGATCGCGCCGCCGCCCTGTGCCAGCATCTCGCCGAGCGCCGCGCGCGTCATGTAGAACACGCCGTCGAGATTCAGCGACAGCGTCTCCCGCCACTGCGCATCGTCCAGTTCATGGCTCGGGGCGAGCCTTCCGCCTCCGGCATTGTTGACGAGGACGTCCAGCCGGCCGAAGCACCCCACGGTGTGGCGCACCGCCGCCCTGCATTGCGCTGGATCGGTCACGTCGCCGGCTACGAATTCGGCCTGCCCGCCGGCGGAACGGATCTCCTGCACTGTCGTGCTTCCGCTACGCGCGTCGAGGTCGAATACGACAACCGCGGCGCCGCGCTCCGCGAGCATCCGGGCGATCGCGGCGCCGATGCCCGCGGCGGCGCCGGTGATGATCGCCACTCTGCCGTCAAAGCTTCCCATGGTCGCGGTCCTCGCTGCTGATTCCGATGTGGCCTGTGGCGCGCGTCTGCGGCCACGTCGGCATGACCCCGGCGCTCGTGCCTGTGCGCCCGCGGGATGCGCGCGGTCTCAGGCCACGGGTGCCGCGGGCGCCTGCTGATCGACGGTGCGATGCGGACCCGTGCCGCGAGGCACGCGCGGTCTCAGCTCACGGCCGTCGCGGCCGGTCCGTGACGCGGGTGGCCAGTTCCGATGCCATCGCCATGGGCGGCCGTTCCTGAGGCCGTTCCGGGTGGGTAGGTCCGGGCGCAGGCCTGTCGATCACCGCGCGCCGGGCAGGATCGCGACGCCGGAGAACCAGGGATGGAGCCACGCGAGCAGCACCCACGCGACGACGCCGATCACGATCGGTACGCTCGAGCGCGGCAGGCCGACCGGCGCCGGCCTGACCCAGTCCCCATCGCGCCGGTTGATGGCGATGATCTCCACGAGCGCCCAGAGGCCCAGCGCGCCGAACAGCACGAGTGAGCGCTGATCGCCGTTCACGGCGAGATGCGCCAGCGCCCACAGGATCACACCGGTCAACTGGGGATGGCGCAGCCAGCGCTTGATGTCCGTCGGCAGGCGGCCCGAGAAGAACAGCACGAGCGCGAAGGGCATGATCGTCACGGCGAGCAGCGGGGGTGCTGGTGGCGTGTAGATCACGACCGGCAGGGCGCTGCGCCAGCCGAGCACCATCAGCACGATGCTGAGCACGAGCAGCAGTGAGAACAGGCCGCGCCATGCGGTATTGCCGAGCCGTGTCACCACGACCGCCTTGAACGGCGCGCCCAGCGACGGGGTCAGGTGCACGGCACACCACAGAGCGATTCCCAGGACCAGCAGCGCCATGACGAACTCCCGCTTGTTGTGATTCGACCCGGGCTTTCAGCCGGCGCAGTATCGGGGCACGGCCGGGCGGCAGGCAATGCTTTTGCGGCACGCGCTGCGTATAGTCGTCGCCCGGTCACGTGTCGTGTTTCAGGGATACCCATGCAGCATGACACCAGCCCGCACGCTGCGCCGGCATCCGCGCTGAGGTCGAAGCGGCCGTGGCCGGGTGGTTATTGCAGTCCATGGGGACGGCCTGGCATGAACGGGTCGAGCGGAGGCGACCGTTGCCATGATGGCAAGGCTGTATGTCCACGGGGACGGCCTGGGGTGGCCGGGTCGAGCGGTCCGCCGGGTCAGGACATATCGATGACGAAGCCACGTTATCAGTTCAGCGAGATCGACCGCCGGCGGATCGACCATACCGTCGGTGCGTTCTGCCAGGCCCATCGCCCGTGGTCGGCCGAGCCCTACGTGCGGCTCTACCATCGCGTGCAGGGCCGGTCCGTGGTGCTGCTCGAAGACCGGCGCCACTTTCGCGACGAGACCCGCTGGGTGACGGTACCGATCGCGCGGTTGTGCTTCGACGACGAGGCACGCCGCTGGGGACTGCAGTGGCGCCGCGCCTCCGGGCGATGGGCGCCGTATCCGGGCTGGACGCCCACGGCGAGCCTGACGCAGCCGCTCGAGGAGATCGCGCGGGATCCCGAACGGCTCTTCTGGGGCTGACGACCGGGAGGGGCACGCGGGACCGCGCTCGCCAAAAAAAAGGCCCGGATCACTCCGGGCCTTCCATTCGCTTGTCAGCGAAGCGGGTCTTACCAGCGGCCACCACCGCCGCCGCCGCCGCCGCCCCCACGGTAGCCGCCGCCGCCACCGCCACCGCCGCCCATGCGTCCACCGCCACCTGTGCGGGGCTTGTCCTGGGCTTCGTTGACGCGCAGCGGGCGACCGCCCATGTCGTGGCCGTTCAGGGCCTGGATGGCTCGGGCCGCATCGGCCTGGCTCATCTCGACGAACCCGAAACCACGCGGGCGGCCCGTCTCACGATCGGTCGGCAGGGACACCGATTCCACGGTGCCATACTGGCCGAACAGCGCGCGAACGTCTGCTTCTCCTGCACTGAACGGCAGGTTGCCTACATAGATCTTCGCCATGAAAAAAACACTCTCCAGTCAGATCGAGCAGCCTCGGGCGGGATGATGTTGATGCCCGGGCCACTCCACACAGCAGGAACACCAGCGAGGTCAGGGAGAGAGCGTCTCACGAGCCGTCGAACCGTCGATCCTGTCACCTGATCGCCGGTCCCCCCCCCGGCTTCGACCATGCCTGACGGCACGCGAAACCAATAGCGGACTACCACGATCGGAGGCGACTATACCACGCCCCGTGAAAATCAATAGGATCAGCCGGAGGTTTCGTTGAGGATGGCCCGCCGGGGGCGCCGGCCGGCCAGTGCGTCTCCGGCGCTGCCGGGACCACGGTAGCCGCAGCCGGTGCGGATGCGGCCTCTCAGTGCCGGGCAGGCTGCTTCAACAGCCGTTCGCGATCCATGGATTTCAGGATGAGACGCTGCCGGCTGCGGTTGCGCACCAGCGTCACCGGAATCTCGACGCCGGCCCCGCCGGTGGCCCAGACGGCGCGGAAACACTCGGCGAGCGTACCCACCTTGCGGCCCGCGACCTCGAGCAGCAGGTCGCCCGGGCGCAGGCCCGCGCGCTGCGCTGGCCCGCCCGGCGCGGTCTCGGCGACGATGACGTGTCCGCCGCGCTCGCCGAGGTAGACGCCCAGCCAGGGTCGTGCAGGACCGGCCCGCCGACCGCGGCGCATGAGCTCGCCGAGGATCGGGAGCAGCAGATCGGCCGGTACGAACAGATTCGCATCGAAGGTTTCGTCATCGTGCATGGCCTGCGTCAGCAGCGAACCGATGCCGACGACGCGGCCGCGCGCATCCAGCAGCGCCGTGCCTCCCCAGAGGGGATGGGGAGGGGCCGTGAAGATCGCCGCATCGATGAGGTATTCCCAGTAGCCCGCGAACTCGCGCCTCGCGATGACACGGGCCTGCAACGAATGCGCGGCACCGCCGTGCCCGATCACTGTGACCGGGCTGCCGACCGTCAGCGTCGCGGCATTCGCGCACTGCAGCGTCGGCACGCCGAGCCGCCCGAGCGGCTGCACGAGGCCGAAGCCGCTCTCGAAGTCGCAGGCGAGCGCATGGCCCGGCACTGCACGGCCGTCGTGGGTGGTGAGCCAGATCGATTCGGCCTCCGTCAAGAGGTAGCCGATGGTCAGCACCAGCTCGCTGTCTTCGTGCCGGATCGCGACGCCGTTGCCGATGCGCTCGGTGCCGAGCACGCCCGCCGTGAACGCATCTTCGGAAACGTCGACACGCAGCAGCACCGCGGCCGACAGCGCGGCATCCAGGTCGTAGCCGAGGCCGGCGGCCCGTGGCTGCAGTTCGCTTGGGAAAGCCCAGTCGCTGTCGGTGTCCATGGGTGATGCTCGGACAGGCTCCTGGTCGCGACCGCTCCGGTCCGCTGGAGTATTGCACAGACCGACAGCGCGGGCGGGCGGGCCTCTGCCGGTCCGCACGGCCGTCGAGGCGACGCCGGGGCGCGCGACACGCAGCGAGTCGCGCGGCGTTGCGAAGCCTGCCGCAGCGGCCACTACAATTCACATGCCGGCGGGTTTCGCCGCGATCCGGTGCAGGCATGAGCGCGCGTCCCACATCCCACGGCTGTCGCTTCCACCATCTGCTGCAGCCGCCCGATCCACTGGCCGAGCGCCGCACGCGCCAGGTCATGTGGCTCACGGCGGTGATGATGGTCGTCGAAATCGCGACCGGCTGGATCTTCGGCTCCATGGCCCTGCTGGCCGATGGCTGGCACATGAGTTCGCACACGCTGGCGCTCGGCCTGTCCGCTGGCGCGTACGCACTCGCACGCCGCTACGCGGCCGATCCACGCTTCGCCTTCGGCAGCTGGAAGATCGAAGTACTGGGCGGTTACACCAGCGCGGTGCTGCTCGGCGCCGTCGCCGTGGGCATGGCATATGCGTCAGTCGGCCGCCTGATCGCGCCGAAGCCGATCCGTTTCGACGAGGCGATCATCGTTGCGGTCATCGGTCTCGTCGTGAACCTGCTGTCCGCCTGGCTGCTGTCCGGCGCGAGCCGCGGCGGCGATGCGTGTGACCATGACCATCACCACAATCATGCCGAGGGTGAGGACCTGAACCTGCGGTCGGCGTACCTGCATGTCGCGACCGACGCAGCGACGTCGGTGTTCGCGATCGTGGCGCTGGTCGGCGGCAAGTACCTGGGCGCCTTCTGGCTCGATCCGGTCATGGGCCTCGTGGGCGCGGCGCTGGTCGCGACCTGGGCCGCACGGCTGATTCGCGACACGGCGCGTGCACTGCTCGATGTGGAAATGGATACGCCACTGGTTGCGGAGATCCACGAGGTGCTGCATGCGCTGCCGGCGCAGGTCGAGATCCAGGACCTGCACGTGTGGCGCGTGGGCCGAGGCCGCTATGCCTGCCTGCTGTCGCTGCAGACGAGCGCCGACATTTCCGCCGACCTGGTACGCGAGCGGCTCGCGGTGCACGAGGAACTCGTGCACGTGACGGTCGAAATCAATCGTCGCGCGGCCTGATCCGATCGCGGGCGCCAACGCGGATATCCACGGTTCTGGGGCCACGTCGCCAGCGGGGGCACCGGGACATTCACGATTCCGGCTCGAGCGATCAACAAGCGCGGGCGCGCAGGCGGGTCGCCGAGTCGAGCCTCAAGGATCTCCCGCGAGCCGAGGCGAGCCCGCCGTTGCAGCCCGCGCCATCAGGCGACCTCTCCGGGAGTCGTGACTGTCCTCTTCTGTCGCGCCCCGGATCGCCGGCGTCAGGCGCTCGCCTTAAATCCGGCCAGGACGAGTGCGCCCAGGACCGCGAAGATGGCTGCGGCGATGCCGCGGACGAGACCGAGCGGCAGCTTCTTCGCGGCGACCTCACCCAGCAGCACGGCCGGCACGTTGGCGAGCAGCATGCCGGCCGTCGTACCGAACACGACCGCGGCCAGCGAGGTGTATTTCGCCGCGAGCGCGATCGTGGCGATCTGTGTCTTGTCGCCCATCTCGACGAGGAAGAAGGCTACCAGCGTGGTCGTGAAGACACCGAACTGCGGCGTGGCCGTGTCCTCGGACTCTTCGTAGCGGTCGGGCACCAGCGTCCATGCTGCCATCGCGATGAACGACAGGCCGAGGATCCAGCGCAGCGCACTCGGGCCGACCGCGGCCGCGATCCACGAGCCGACGGCTCCGGCCAGTGCGTGATTGAGGGCCGTCGCGACCAGAATGCCGAGGATGATCGGCAGCGGCTTGTGGAATCGCGCGGCGAGCACCAGCGCGAGCAGTTGGGTCTTGTCGCCGATCTCGGCGAGGGCCACGACACCCGTCGGCACCAGCCATTGTTCCACGCGTTGGGCTCCGGACGATCTGACAAAGCCGCGCATCCTATCTCAATGGCAGGCGGGCGCTCGAACGGGATCGCTGCGTATTGCGGCGCAGGGGTTGTGGAAAAGGGGATCCTTCACCGCGGCCGGCGGCGTGACCGACTGATCGTGGTGCCGTGCCGCTGCACGCCACGTCGCGGTCGGCGCCAACTCGATACGCCACCACGCCTCGGTCGCGCGAGAGAGTCGGCGAGGCGAGCGTCAATCTTCCCGCGAGCCGAGGCGATCTCTCCGTTGCAGCCGGCGCGACTGGAGTCGATCCGCTCTCCGGTGCAGCTGCGGATCAGGCCTTGAAGCGCCGCGCCGCGGTGCGCAGCGCGGCGAGCGTTGCGGCATCGGGCGCGGGAAGATAACGCAGCCGGATGTAGAGGTCCGTGATGAGGCGCGCCGGAGACTCGAGATCCGGACGCTGGTGCGCGAGCCGCCGCAGGAAATCCTGAGGCCCCTCGTGCGGTGCACGCTCGATGCCATTGCGCGCCAGCTTGCGCAGGAACGTCGCATAGGCGCGGCTCGGGGCATCGGGCCGCGGCGCGCGGAACTCGAATGCGAGCCAGGCGGCCAGCAGCGCGAGGGCGAGCCCCAGTCCGAGGCCCAGGACCAGGCCGAATTCGCGCCAGCCGGGTCGATCGAGCCCCAGGCGCCTGAACAGGCGGCGCTGGCGCTCGGGACCGAACTTCACCACCCAGTCGTTCCAGCGTGCGTTCACCGTGTCGATGACCATGCGTGCCTGCCAGAGCCAGGCGTACTCCCGCAGTGTGCGGCCCGGTACCGGCTCACCGGCCGGCAGAGCGGCCGACAGGCCGCGCTCCACGCGCTCGGGTGCCACAGCGGCCGTCGGGTCCACGCGGACCCAGCCGCCACCCTCGAGCCAGACCTCGGACCAGGCATGCGCATGCGACTGGCGCACGATGAGGTGCCCACCCAGCGCGTTGTAGTCACCGCCCTGGTAGCCGGTGACGACGCGCGCCGGGATGCCGGCGGCACGCGCCAGGTTCGTGAAGGCCGAGGCGAAGTGGCCACAGAAACCGCGGCGCGTGTTGAACAGGAAGTCGTCGACCGCATCGCGTTCGAGCCGCGGCGGTTCCAGCGTGTAGAAGAACTGCTGGTCGCGGAACATCGCGAGCACCGCCACGACAAAGGCCTCGTCGCTGTCAACCCGTGCGCGCAGCTCGGCCGCTAGCACCGCGGTGCGTGGATTGCGGCCTTCGGGCAGACGCAGATTCTGCCGGCGCATCGTGACCGGCAGCGCACCCGTGACGCGATAACGCGTGTGGGACCGCGCATCGTAGGTGTACACGGCACCGACCGGCTGGCGCGTCGTCAGCGTGAGGTCCGGCTGCTGGCGGATCGAGTCGTCGTCCCAGGATGCGGGCAGATCGAGGGCGAAGACCCACGCCCGACGATGCGGCTCGAGCGTGACGGTGTAATCGTAGGGATCGCCGCGCAGTTCGATGCCGCTGTTCGGCACGGTGGGGATCGCCGGGCGGCGCCAGGTGAAACCGTCGAAATCGGTGAGCACCGGGCCGCGCCAGTAGCGCTGCCGGGGTGGCGGCATCGCGCCTTCGAAGCGCACACGGAATGCCACCGTGTCGACCAGCGTGAGTTCCGAGAGGTCACCGGGCGCCATTTCCTCGCCGAGGCCGCTGATGGCCCTGTCGTCGGCGGGCAACGACCAGAAACGCCCCTCGAGGCGCGGAAAGAACAGGAACAGCACCAGCACGAACGGCAGCGCACGCACGAGCATCGCTCCCGTGTCGCGGACGGGTCGCTGCGGCGGCCCGCCCGTACCGGTGCGGCTCACCCTGAGCAGGGCGGCGGCGCCGAGCCAGACACCTGGAATCACCCACGCGATCGAGACGAGGCTCTGGTCGTAGAAGAACGTCGCAACGCACAGGAACCAGGCGATGAAGACGACGATGACATGATCGCGCGGCGTATGAGTCTCGAGCAGCTTGAGCGCGGCCATCAGCACCAGCAGCGCGGTCCCCGCGTCGAGCCCGTTCAGTGTGTGAAAGGTGCCGATCACGGTGATGGCGGCGCCGAGCGCCAGCAGCAGCCGCAGCCAGCGCGAGGGCAGGCTGGTGCCCCGCCACGCGATGTGGAGCCTCCAGATCGCGAGCGCGAGCGCGATCGTGAGGGTCCACGGGGGCAGGTGACGCGCATGCGGCGCGATGGCGAGCGCGAGGGCGGCGATGGTCCAGCCGAGGCGCGCGAGTTCAGCGGCCCGCTGGTCGTCGCGATGCCGCGGGGGCAGCGGGGAACGGCCTGCGGGGGCTCGTGATCCCGGGCGGGCAGCGCGCAGCGACGCCGGCGGTGCCCCCGGCCGGATGCCGCCACCGCACCCGAAAACTCCTCGCAGCAGTCTCATGCACGTACGTCCGAGGGAAGGTCCGCCAGCGCCGTGAGGCAGCGCTCGCGCTGCGCCGGGCCCGGTGCAGGCTCGAGGCGCGTGGCCCCGAGTGCCAGACCGTAGGCTTCGCCGCGCGCATCGGCATCGAGGATCCATCGCGCGAGCACCGCGACACGTGCCTCGAGGTCGATCCCCGGTGCGTGTTCGAGATCGAACACGCGCACGGTTTCCGCGTCGCCCGCGAACTCCTTGACGAGCATCTCACCGCTGCGCGCGAGTGCTTTCCAGGCGACATGCCGCGGTGGATCCCCCGGGTGGTAGTCCTTGAGTCCCGCAAAGTCCTCGTCGCCGCGGCCGGTCGTGGTGCCGGAGTGCGTGGCCGGAGCCGCGGGCGGGAGCGGTGCGTCGCGCGCGGGGCGCGGGTAGACCACGCACGACCAGTCGGGATGCAGCACGGCCCAGGCGTGGAACAACGCGAACGGATGGAGCGTGGCGACCTCGCAGCGCGTGAGTTGGATCCGGCCGCGATGCTGCGTGGGCAGCTCGAGGGCCGCGAGGCCGGTCTCACCGCCGTCCAGCGACAGCGGCGCCGCCGCGCCAGCGTCGTTCGTGAGCTGCAGGTCGTAACGAGGCGCGCGGCTCGGATTCGTGAGCCCCACGGTGAAGCGGGCCGGCTCGCCCGCGAAACAGGGATCACAGCCCGCGAAGCGCATCTGCAGTCCCAGCAGGTTGCGGTGGCAGCGGTGCATCGCGACGACGCCGAGCGCCGCCAGCGTGAAAGTCAGCGCGAGGCCCAGGTTGTTGCCGTAGTTCAGGGAACCCACCAGCATGGCGCCGACCATGGTCGCGAACACGACGCCGAGCCGTGTGGGCAGGATGTAGACACGGCGGCGATGCAGTTCGACCACGCCGTGGTCGGGGCCCTGGCGGCGCCTGAGCCAGCGGCGTGTCCGTGCACGCAGACTCACGCCCGGTCTCTTCACGGTCAGGGAATCGGTACGGCCTCGAGGACCGACTGCGCGATGTCGGCCGGAGCCCTGCGTTCCGCGGGATCCCGGGGGCGCAGGCGGTGGCCGACCACGCCGGGCAGCACGACCTGCACGTCCTCGGGCAGCACACCGCCGCGTCCGTGCAGCAGGGCCCAGGCCTGGGAGGCGCGCAGCAGGCCGATGCTCGCGCGCGGCGACAGGCCGGCCTGGAAACGGCCGCTCGCGCGCGAGTAGCGGGTCACTGCCTGCACATAGTCGAGCAGGGCGTCGCTCGCGTGAACCTCCAGCACGCGCTGCTGCAGGGCCAGCAGGTCGGCGGGCCGCATGACCGCCTCGAGACTTGCCACCAGGTCCCGCCGGTCGCGGCCGACGAGCAGCCGTCGTTCGAGTGCGGCGGACGGATAGCCGAGCTCGATGCGCATCAGGAAGCGGTCGAGCTGCGACTCCGGCAGCGGGAACGTGCCGATCTGGAACGATGGATTCTGCGTTGCGACGACGAAGAAGGGCTCCGGCAGCGCCAGCGTCTGGCCGTCGACCGTGACCTGGCGCTCTTCCATGGCCTCGAGCAGC
>CAYWMY010000002.1:13741-27332 GCA_964459405.1 uncultured Steroidobacteraceae bacterium
CGTGGCGCGGTTCACCTCGTCGGCCAGCACCAGCTCGGCGAACACCGGTCCGCGGTGGAACTGGAACTTTCCGGAACTGCGGTCGTAGACCGACACGCCGATCACGTCGGCGGGCAGCAGGTCGCTCGTGAACTGGATGCGCTGGAAGCCGAGCCCCAGGATGCGCGCCAGTGCATGCGCGAGCGTCGTCTTGCCGACGCCCGGGATGTCCTCGATGAGCAGGTGCCCGCGCGCCATCAGGCAGGCCAGCGCGAGCCGCACCTGGCGGTCCTTGCCCAGTACGATCTCGTTCAGGCGCGCGACGGCGTCGGCGAGCAGCTTGCGCTCGGCATTGAGGCCATCGCGGGCGGCGTTCATGGGCTCCTCCGTGGTTTGCCGCTCTGCGGCATGTCCCGGTCGCTGCGATCCGCCGGACACCCATGGGCCGGGGACGCCGGAACGAGGCTAACGCAGCGAGGCTACCTTCTCCAGTTGTGCGGCAAGTTGCGTCAGTTCACGCTTGAGTTCCGCGACCCGCGCGTGTTCCTGAGCGACGACGGCGGCCGGGGCGTTGGCGACGAAGCTCGCATTGCCGAGCCTGGCCTCGCACTTGCCGAGGTCCTGTTCGGCCCGGGTCCGGCGCTTCGTGAGGCGCGCCACTTCGGCCTCGACGTCGATGAGGCCGGCCATCGGCACCAGGATCTTCATCCCGCCGAGCAGTGCGGTCGCCGATTGCGGAGCGGTCTCGGCCGTACCGAGGATGCGCACCTCGCCCAGGTTCGCGAGGCGCACCAGCCAGCGGCGGTGCTCGGCGAGGCGCCGCGAGTCTTCCGGGCCGGCGTTCTCGAGCAGCACCGGCAGCGGCTTCGAGGGAGCGATGTCCATCTCGCCGCGGATCTGCCGCAGGCCCTGAATGAAGCCCATGATCCAGCGCATTTCGGCCTCGACCGCGGCGTCGGCGGCGGTGCTGGTGCTGGCACCTGCGGGGACCGGCCATGGCGCCGTCATGATGGTGTCGCCCGCAACGCCGGCGCGCGGCGCGACGGTCTGCCAGATCTCCTCGGTGATGAACGGCATCAGCGGATGCAGCAGCCTGAGCAGTGTCTCCAGCGTCTCGACCAGCGTGCGCTGCGCGCCGCGGCGCGTGGCGGGGGACGAGGCGTCGTTCTGGAGCACCGTCTTCGACAGCTCCAGGTACCAGTCGCAGAACTCGTACCAGGTGAACTCGTACAGCGCCTGGGCGGCGAGGTCGAAGCGGTAGGCGTCGAAGGCCTCCGTTGCCGTGCGTGTGGCCGCGTCGAGCCGTGCGCGGATCCAGTGATCGGCGAGCGAGAACTCCACCTCGCCCTCCCGTTCCAAGGCCTCGGTCGCGAGCAGCACGTAACGGGCCGCATTCCACAGCTTGTTGCAGAAGTTGCGGTAGCCCTCGATGCGGCCGACGTCGAAGCGGATGTCGCGTGAGAGTGTCGCGAGCGAGGCGAAGGTGAAGCGCAGCGCATCGGTGCCGTAGGCGGCGATGCCCTCGGGAAACTGCCGGCGCGTCGATTTCTCGATGGCAGGCGCGAGGTGCGGCTGCATCAGACCGCTGGTGCGCTTGGCGATGAGTTCATCGAGACCGATGCCGTCGATCAGGTCCAGCGGGTCGAGCACGTTGCCCTTGCTCTTCGACATCTTCTGGCCATCGTGGTCACGGATCAGGCCGTGCACGTAGACCTCGCGGAACGGCACGTCGTCCATGAATTTCAGGCCCAGCATGATCATGCGGGCCACCCAGAAGAAGATGATGTCGAAGCCGGTGACCAGCACCGAGGTCGGGTACCAGGTGCGCAGCGCCTGCGTGTCGTCCGGCCAGCCCAGCGTCGAGAACGGCCACAGCGCCGAGCTGAACCAGGTGTCGAGCACGTCCTCGTCCTGGCGGAGCCGCACGTCCGTGCCGAGGCCGTACTTCGCGCGCACTTCGGCTTCGTTGCGCGCGACGTAGACGCGGCCGGCCGCGTCGTACCAGGCGGGTACGCGGTGGCCCCACCACAGCTGGCGGCTGATGCACCAGTCCTTGATGTTGCGCATCCACTCGTAGTACGTACGGTCCCAGTTCTCGGGCACGAAGCGGATGCGGCCCGATTCGACCGCCTCGATGGCGGGCCTGGCGAGCGGTGCGATGCGCACGTACCACTGATCGGTGAGCCAGGGCTCGACGATCGCGCCGCTGCGATCGCCGCGCGGCACCTGCAGCGTGTGCGGCTCGATCTTCTCGACCAGGCCCAGCGCCTCGAGGTCGGCGACCACTCGCCTGCGCGCCTCGAAGCGGTCGAGCCCGCGGTAGGAGGCCGGCACGTTGTCGTTGAGCGTCGCATCGGCGTTCAGGATGTTGACGAGCGACAGGCCGTGGCGCGCGCCGATCTCGTTGTCGTTGAAGTCGTGCGCCGGGGTGATCTTGACACAGCCGGAACCGAACTTCGGATCGACGTATTCGTCGCCGATCACGGGGATCTCGCGGTCGGCGAGCGGCAGCCGCAGGGTGCGGCCGATCAGGTGACGGTAGCGCTCGTCCTCGGGATGTACCGCGACGGCGGTGTCGCCCAGCATGGTTTCGGGCCGCGTGGTCGCGACGCTGAGATGGCCGCTGCCGTCGGCGAGCGGATAGCGGAGGTGCCACAGCGATCCCTGCTCCTGCTCCGAGAGCACCTCGAGATCGGAGAGCGCGGTCTTGAGGACCGGATCCCAGTTGACCAGCCGCTGTCCCCGGTAGATCAGGTCCTCGTCGTAAAGACGCACGAACACTTCGGTGACCGCACGCGACAGGCCCTCGTCCATCGTGAAGCGCTCACGGCTCCAGTCCACGGACGCGCCGAGGCGCCGCAGCTGCCGCGAGATCGTGCCGCCGGACTGCTCCTTCCACTGCCAGACGCGCTCGATGAAACCCTCGCGGCCCAGATCGTGGCGGGTCCTGCCCTCGGCGTTGAGCTGGCGCTCCACCACCATCTGCGTGGCGATGCCCGCGTGGTCCGTGCCGGGCTGCCATAGCGTGTCGTTGCCACGCATGCGGTGCAGCCGCGTCAGCGCGTCCATGATCGTGTCCTGGAACGCGTGCCCCATGTGCAGGGTGCCGGTCACGTTCGGCGGCGGGATCATGATGCAGTAGGGCGTCCCGCGGCCCGAGGGCTGGAAACACGCCTGCTGTTCCCAGCGTGCATAAATCCGCTGTTCGATGGCCGCCGGCGAGTAGGTTTTGTCCATGGGGTCCGCGCGTTCGGAAAGAGCGCGGGATTATACGGGAGCGGACCCCCGCCATTGGGCGCCGGCCGGGTCGCGGCGCGGGACCGCGGGAGGCGGGGGATCGCGGGAGTCGAAGCGGGCCGGCAGGGACTGCGGCCCGGGAGGTCGTCGGGTCAGGCGCCGGTGCGCGGCTGCAGGTGCTCGCGGATGGCCTCCGACACCAGTTGCGGCAGGACCTCGCGCAGCCGGTCCAGCACGCGCTCGAACATCACCGCTTCCATCTCGCGCGCGGCATTGTGGAGCAGCTCGTCCGTGAGATTGAGAGCACGGGCGACGATATCGGCCTGCAGCACGGCCAGCGTCGTCTCCGACGGTGGCAGCAGACGGCGCTCCAGCGGAATGACGTTGCTGCCTTCCGGGGGCTCGCGCCGGACCACGACATCGGTCAGCACCGGAAGCTCATCGTGCATGTTCATCGGACGCCCGTCCGGTGTGGTGGTTCAGACTTCCTGCCGATCATCGAGCTTGTGCGTCTCCGGCGCAATCCCCTGCTCGCGGTAATGCCGGAAACGCTCACGACCCTGTCGCCGGCGCGCCTCGTCCGCATCGATGATCTCGGCGATGCGTGCGAATTCGGCGAAGCGCGCGGGAACGTCCTCACCGAGATTCAGCAGCACCAGGTCGTCACAGGGGCCCTCGGGCAGCACGGTGCCGATCGACACGGGGGCGGTGGCCGCTCCGTCCGCGGCCGCCAGCGCGTGCGGTACGAAGCTGCGATCGTGGAAGGCCCACAACAGCTCGTCGAACACGCGTGCCTCGTCCTCGGAACCCGCGCGCACGAACACGCGGTGATTGTGCAGCCAGGCCTTCTCGGCGAGCCGGCAGGCGAACTCGAGCCGCGCGCGCGGCCCGCTGCTCGCGATCACGTAGAAATCGACGCGCGGCGCCGTCATGGTGCGCGAGCGCGGCGGTTCAGGCCTGCCGCAGCAGCCAGTCCACGAGCATCGGCACCGGTCGCCCGGTGCTGCCCTTGTTCGCGCCGCTCTGCCAGGCCGTACCGGCGATGTCGAGGTGAGCCCAGCGCAGGCCCTCGGTGAACTTCCACAGGAAACACGCGGCGGTGACCGCGCCGGCCTCGCGCCCGCCGACGTTGGCGAAGTCCGCAAAGTTGCTCTTGAGCTGTTCGGCGTACTCCTGCGCGACGGGCATGCGCCAGGCGCGATCGTCCGCGCGCTCGCCAGCGGCGAGCAGCTGTTGGGCGAGTTCGTCGTCGGGTGAGAAAAGTCCCTGGTAGTGGGCGCCCAGTGCGATCACACAGGCTCCGGTCAGCGTCGCGATGTCGACGACCGTGCGCGGCTTGAACCGTCGCGCGTAGGTGATGGCGTCGCAGAGCACGAGCCGCCCCTCCGCATCGGTGTTCAGCACTTCGATGGTCTTGCCGGACATCGAGGTGACGATGTCGCCGGGTTTGGTCGCACGGCCGCTCGGCATGTTCTCCGCGGCCGCGATGACGCCGACGACGTTGACGCGGGCCTCGGCGACGGCCAGCGCCTTGATCACGCCCAGCACCGTACCGGCACCGGACATGTCGAATTTCATCTCGTCCATGCCGGGCGGGTCCTTGAGCGAGATGCCGCCGCTGTCGAAGGTGATGCCCTTGCCGATCAGCGCGACCGGCGCATCGCCGCGTGCGCCACCCCGGTATTCCACGACGATCAGCCGTGCGGGCGCGTCGGAGCCGCGTGTCACGGACAGGAACGAGCCCATGCGGAGCCGGCGCAGCTCGGGCGGGCCCAGCACGCGCGTACGCACGGCGCGATGCGCGCGATCGAGCGCGCGCGCGGAGTTCGCCAGGTGGGTGGGCGTGCACACGTTGCCCGGCAGGTTGCCCAGATCGCGTGCGAACGCGACGCCCTCGATCAGCGCCGCGCCGTCGGCCACACCCTGGCGCGCGCGCGCGAGCCCGTCGGGCGCCACGGCGATGGTGACGCGTGCCAGCTTCGGCGGCGCGGGGCGTCGCGCGGACTTCAGGTCCGGAATCCGGTAGCGCGCCTGGCCGAAAACCTCGACGACCGCGCGTGCGGCGTAGTACGCGTCCGTGCCGGTGATCTTTTCCTGGGGCAGGTGCACGGTCGCGTCACGGGCGGCCGACTTCATGAGCCATTGTGCGGCGGCGCCGAGTGCCTTGCGGTAGCTGCGGCGGTCGAGCTTCCCGCGTTCTCCGAGGCCCACGAGCAGCACACGCTCAGCCGGCACGCCGGCCAGTTCCGACAGCATCTGCACGTCGCCCACCCGGCCGCGGAAATCGCCGCGGCGCAGCCATCGCGACAGCGCCTTCCGGCAGCGGCCATCGAGCGTGCGCGCCGCGTCGGACAGCTCCGCGTGTTCATGGATGCCAACCACGGCACAGGCCGTGCGGCGCTGTCCGGCCGAGATTGCCGTTGCCTCGAACTGCATGCTCATCCCCTGTCGTCCGGCTGTTCGATTGAGGCGCGGGGTCCCGGTGGTTTAACGTACCCGCGCCCGCTGGAGGGCCCGCGGCGCGCACGCCTCTGTGCTTTCGGCTAGTGTAGCGCGGCCGCCCGCCGGCAGCGACGGTGACGAACACCTTGTTGAAGATCTTCCACCGCTACGTGTTGCGTGAGGTTGCGCAGTCCTGGCTCGGCGTGACCGGCGTGCTGCTGGTGATCCTCGTCAGCAACCAGCTGGCGCGGGTCCTGTCGCTGGCGGCCGCCAACGACTATCCGCGGCGCGTGGTGCTGCAGCTCATCGCGCTGTCGTCGCTGCAGCATCTCACGGTGCTGATTCCGGTCGGCATGCTGCTCGCGATCGTGCTCGCGCTGGGTCGGCTTTACCATGAGAGCGAGATGTCCGCCGCGCGGGCCTGTGGATTCGGGCCCGAGCGACTGTACCGGCCGGTGTTCATGCTGGCCGTGCCGCTGGCGGGCCTGCTCGCGTGGCTGACGCTCGATGTTGCGCCGCGTTCCGCGGCGCGCGTGCAGGCGTTGCGAGCGGAGGCCATGCGCGATGCCGAGTTCGGCCGGCTCGAGGCTGGCAGATTCCGCACCTTCGGTGGCCGCGGCGTCTTCTACGCGGGTGGCATCGGGCCCGACGGCGCGCTGCACGACGTGTTCGTCGAGCGGCAGCTGCAGGGGCGCCTCGAGGTCACGATCGCGAAGCGCGCGCTGCACGTTCTCGCGGCCGACGGCCGCACGCAGATCGTGACGCTCTACGACGGCGAGCGCTACGAGGGCGTGCCCGGCGACCGCAGCTTCCGGCGCGTGCACTTCGCGGAGTACTCGATTCCGGCGCGCGTGCCGGATCCCAGGGCGGGCGAGCCGCGACATCGCGACCTGCCGACCGCGCAGATGATGGCCTCGACGGATCCGGGTGACCGGGCGGAGCTGCAGTGGCGTCTGTCGCTGCCGCTCATGGTGCCGGTGCTGGGGTTGCTCGCGGTGCCGCTGGCGGCGCTGGTGCCGCGCCAGGGCCGCTATGCGCGCGTTGGCTATGCGATCCTGGTCTATTTCCTGTACGCGAACCTGCTGTCGACGGCGCGGGTCTGGGTCGAGAAGGGGCAGATCGACGTGCGCCTCGGTCTGTGGTGGGTGCATCTGCTGGTCGTGGCGCTGGCGCTGTGGCTGCTCCACCGGCAGAGCCCGCTCGTGACGCTCTCCGGAGCGGCCCGCCGATGAACCTGATCGACCGCTACGTCGCGCGCACCATCCTGGCGCACACGATGCTCGCACTGGCGCTGCTGCTCACGCTGGGCGGGCTGTGGCTGTTCCTCGGCCAGCAGGACGACATCGGGGTCGGCGAATACGAGGTCGACGAGGCGCTGCTGTTCGCACTGCTGAACCTGCCGCGGCAGGCCGTCGAGCTGCTGCCCATGGCCGCGCTGATCGGCGCGCTGTTCGGGCTCGGCAGCCTCGCGCGCGGCAGCGAGCTCGTGATCCTGCGCGCCGCGGGTGTTTCGGCGATGCGCGTCGGCCTGTCGGCCGCGATGGCCGGCGTGGTGGTGATGACGGGCATGGCGGTGCTGAGCGAATTCGTCGCGCCACCGCTCGACCGGCACGCGCGCGAACTCAAGACCTTCAGCAAGTTCTCGCGCGCAAGCCTCACCGCCGGCAGCAGCGCCTGGATACGCGACGGCCGGCGCTTCATCAACGTCAAACAGCAGTCCGGCGACAACCTGTTCGGCGGTGTCTACATCTACGAGCTCGATGCCTCGGGGCGCCTGCAGCGCATGGCGCACGCGCGCACGGCGCAGCTCGGCGCGGATCAGCGCTGGCGCCTCAGTGAGTACGCCGAGACGCGCCTCGGTGAGCAGGGCATCGAGGTGGACCGCGCCGGCCTCGCGGTGCTGGAGACCGGCGTGTCGCCCGAGTTCCTCGGGCTCGCGGCCGACGAACCCACCACGCTGACAGCCGGGGCGCTGCGCCGGTCGATCGAACACCTGCGACGCAACCGTCTGGACGCGGGCGTCTACGAGACCGCCTTCTGGTCGCGGTTCGCGCGCACGCTCGCGAGTCTGGTGATGTGCGTGCTGGCTGTGCCCTTCGCATTCGGGCCGATGCGTGCTGCGGGCTACGGCGCGCGCACCGTGATCGGCGTGCTGATCGGCGTGATGTACTTCCTGCTCACACGCACGATGGAGAACAGCGTGCAGGTCTACGACCTGAGTCCGGCGGTGGTGGCCTGGCTGCCGACGCTGCTGCTCGCGGGAGGCACGCTGGTGGCGCTGGCGCGCACGCGCTGAAAGACGAGGGCGACGCGCTATGACAGCCGCAGGACGCGGGTGCGCGACAGCACGTCCTGCAGCGTGTGCCGGCCGCGGCCGCGCAGCATCCAGAGATAGTTCACTGCGACGGGTGCGAGCAGCAGCCCGCCGCCGGCCCGCGCGATGAACGTCGTGCCGCGATCCAGCAGCCAGAGCCCGATCGCCAGCATCACGACCAGCGCGAGCCCCAGGCCGAGGCGCAGTGCCACCCGCGACCAGTCGAGCTGCAGTCCCTGGAGAGTCTCGATGCGGATCTTCCAGGACATCATGCCGAGCGTCTGGCCGCGCCGCGTCCACGACACACCGAAGAAGGCCAGGGTCAATGCGACCACGAAGCCCCGGTAGAGCAGCGCCCAGGCGCCCACGTGATCGCTCGTGATGCTTTCACCGCCGGTCAGCGGCAGCAGCACGGCGGTGCCGAGAAACAGAACCGCGATCAGCAGCAGGGCGTCGTAGACGAGTGCCGCGAGGCGGCGGAACGGCCCCGCGGGGCGCGTCGTCGGGGTGGTGCCGGCGCTGCTCATCTCAGGAACGCCTCCAGCGGCTTGAAAAGGCCGTCGCAGCGCCAGCCCGCGACTTCGAACTCGCGCGTTCCGGCGCGTGCATTCATGTCACGTGCCCGCGCCACGGACACGGCCGTCGCCGCGGCGCTGGTCGCGGCATGGAGCCGCAGCCGGCAGCGGTCGCCGTTCCGGCGGCCGGCCAGTCGCACGATCAGGCCGTCGAAGGTCGAGTAGATCGCCTCGGCGGAGCCGTCCCAGGCATCGGTCGCTGCCCGCACGTCGTCGATGATGAACTGCTCGAGCAGCCCCGCCTGCGGGTCGGCGATGGCCTCATCATAGGGCGTGCGCTCCCGCGGAACGTTCTCGAGACGCAGATGCGCGCGATCGGACGCGTCGCGTCGCAGCCGGTAGGCCGCTCCGCTCGCGGGCTTCACCTCGATGCTGGCGACTTCGGCGCCCGGGATCCCGGGCAGCCGGCGGTCGAGCCACAGTGCCGTGTCGCGCGGCAGATCGAGTTCCGGGAGCACGGCATGCACCTGTGGATCGTCCGCCAGGCGCACATAGGTGCCGAGCGTCGCGGCCCGCCGGCCGACGACCAGGGAACGCGTGGCCGTGCCGCTCACGATATCGAGCCGCAGGCTCCCGGCCCCTGGGTCGCGCGGGTCCTCGACGCCGAGCGTCGCGTGGCGCGCGGGATTGGCTGTCTTGCGCTCCACCGGGTGCAGTGCCGCGAGTGCTTCCAGCAGCTGCCGCACGCGCGTCGCGTCCGCGAGGTAGCCGCCGCGCTCGCCGAGCGTCCAGCCCGCGCGCGTGCGTTCGATCGTGGCGACCGGCCGGCCCGCTGCCCCGGTGATGCGCAGCGAGGTGACCGCGGCGGCGTCGAAGCCCGCGAGCAGCGGGGCGCTCGCCGGAGCGGTCGTGCCGGGATCGCGCCGCGCGAACAGCACCGCGAGAGCGACCACGATGGCGGCCAGGGCCAGCAGCATGCCGAGCCGGGACGTCGACACGTTCTCAGCCCTCGCGGCGGAACAGGCGGCGCGCGGTGAACGCGACCAGCGCCACGAGCGCGAGTGGCGCAACGAGGATGTTCACGAGCTTGAGGGTGCGGCCCAGCGACTCGATGTCCTCGTCCAGATCGCGCCGCACTCCGCGCAGCTCCCTGCGGATGCGCAGTCGCTCCTGCTGGAAGCGTTGCAGTTCCTGCTGCTGGGCCTGGGGCAGCGACGTGCCGGCCGCATCGCGCTGCTGCTCCAGCGCGGCGAGCCGCTGCTCGGCCGCCGCCAGGGCCGCCTCGAGCTCTCCGGCCTTGTGGCGCAGTCGTTCGTCGGCGAGGCGCTGCAGTTCCTCGACGCGCGTGAACGGTCGCTGCGCGACGTGCCGGCCGCGCAAGGCGATCAGGTCGGCGCTGCCCGCGAGGTTGTCGACTGCATTCAGCACGAAATCGCCGTTGCTGGCCCAGGGAGTCGTGAAACGCTGTCCGAACAGGCTCTCGGTCCGCACCCACAGCAGGTCGGCGAGCAGGTCGGTGTCGGCGACCACGATGATGTGCACGTCGTTTGCGGCGGCTTTGAGCGCGGGGCCGCCGGTCGCGGGCGCCTTGTCGAACGCGGAGCGCGGCCGTCCCGTGATGCGTGCCGCGATCGCATGGTGCTCGCCGGTGGGCTTGAAGCCCTCGTAGAGCGCCGACGGCTCGCGCAGGCCGGCGAGACGCGCGGCATCCATCGGGGCCGCAAGATCGCTGGACCACATGAGCGGCCGGAAGCTCGTGCCCGCGCCGGAGAGTGGCGTCAGTACGCCCGCGGTGGCGACGTTGATGCGCTGCAGGTTCGACGTCGTGACGTCGTCCTGCGAGAGCTGCGCGGCATCCAGGCCGAGGAACGCCGGGTGTCGCGCAGGCGCGCCGTGCGCGCCACCCGCGACGCTGAGGGCCAGTGCGTCATCGACGAGCACGCGGCGCGCGTCGTACCGCACGCCCCAGGTGCGCAGCAGCGGCGCCAGATCGGAAGCCCGTGCGGCCGGTACCGGGCCCGAGGCGTCGGCCGCGTCCGGCGGAGCCTGCTCGGCCGACGGGTCGACGAACAACAGCAGGCGGCCGCCCCGCAGCACGTACTGGTCGATCGCGAACAGTGCCGGTTCCGGGAGTCGCTGCGGGTGTGCGACCACGAGCACGCGGACATCCTCCGGCACGGCGGACAGCGAGGCCTCGAGCTGGCGGACCTCGAATCCGGCACGCAGCTCATCGAACACGGCCCAGGGCTCGCGTATCTGGCCGGTCGCGGGATCGAAGCCCGTGCCTGCCGGCAACGGCGTGAGCAGCCCGACGATGGTCTTGCGCGGCGCGGCGAGCTGCTGCAGCAGGCGGGCCAGGTCATACTCCAGGAAGGCCGCGCGCTCCGGCTGGAAGAACGGGATCGTCTCGCGCCCGTCGGTGGAGTTCGTGGCCGCGAGGCCGAAATACGCCTGCGCGCCACCGGCGCCGAGCGGCAGTGGCGTGAGACCGTAGGCCGCGGCGTGATCCTCGTCTTCCGAGAACGGCGCGGGATCGATGACCGCGAGCCGTACCCGGCCATCACTCGCCGCGGCGATTTCCTGCAGCAGTTCGCGCACACGTGTCGCGTACACACCGAGCCGGGGCGAAGCCTCGTCCAGCGCGCGCGAATGATAGAAGCGCAGCTCCACGGGCTCGTCGAGCGTCGTGGCGATCCGGCGCGTACCTTCCGACAGCGTATAGAGACGACCCTCGGTGAGGTCGAGCCGCACGTGCCGCACGCTCTCGTTGATGAGCACGCAGAACGCGATGAAGCCGACCGCCAGCCCGAGGAAGGCGAGCCGGATCAGACGGCGGCGGCTGGCGGGCGAGCGGTTCACCGGTCCACCTGGATCCGTTCGAGCACCAGCGTGGTCGCGTACAGCGCGACCCCGATGGTGGCGCCGAAGTACAGCACGTCGCGCAGGTCGATCACGCCGCGGGCGATGGCCTGGAAGTGGGTCAGGAAGCTCATCGCCGCGATGCCGTCGACCAGTGCCGCCGGCGCCCAGGGGCGGAACGCGTCGAGCACCAGCGGGTGTCCGGCCAGCAGCAGCAGGAAGCAGACGGCGACGGTCAGCACGAAGGCGACCACCTGGCTCTGCGTCAGCGCGGACAGGCAGGAGCCCACCGCGAGGAATGCCGCCGCCAGCGCGAGACTGCCGAGATAGGCCGCGAGGATCGCGCCGTTGTCCGGGTCGCCGAGGAAATTCACGGTCAGCCAGACCGGGAACGTCAGCGCGAGCGCGAGCGCGAGGAAGGCGAGGCCCGCGAGGAACTTTCCGAGCACCGCGGCACCACGGCGCAGCGGCAGGGTCAGCAGCAGCTCGAGCGTGCCGCTCGCGCGTTCCTCGGCCCAGGTGCGCATCGAGACCGCGGGCACGAGCAGCAGGTAGAGCCAGGGGTGGAACGTGAAGAAGGGCTCCAGGTCCGCCTGGCCGCGTTCATAGAAGCCACCGAGCTGGAACGTGCACGCCGCGGCGGCGATCAGGAACACGCACAGGAACACGTACGCGAGCGGTGTGGCGAAATACGCGGCGAACTCGCGCCGCGCAATGGCGCGCACGATCGCGGGTCCGTCACGCATCGGCACGTCCCGTCAGTGCGTGGAACACGTCGTCGAGGCGGCCCGGCTCCTGCTCGACGCCGGCGACGGCGATGCCGGCGGCATCGAGTTCGGCCGTCACGGCGGTCAGCAGCGATGCCCCGGCCGCGGGCAGCAGGGTGAGGCAGAGGGTGCGCGTCTCGGTCTCCACGGCCGCGACACCGGCCAGCCCGCCGAGCCGCGAGAGGGCGGTGGCCAGGTCGTCGGCGTGGCGCAGGCGCAGGGTCACCGCGCCGCGGTAGCGCGAGCGCTCCGCAAGTGCCGCGGGCGTCGCATCCGCCTGCAGCCGTCCATGCGCGATGATGATGGCGCGCGTACACACAGCGTGCACTTCTTCCAGGATGTGCGTCGACACGATCAAGGTCTTGTCGTGGCGCATCTCGCCGATGAGCCGGCGCACCTCGTGCTTCTGGTTGGGATCGAGCCCGTCGGTGGGTTCGTCGAGGATCAGCACCGGAGGGTCGTGCAGGATCGCCTGGGCGAGCCCGACGCGGCGACGGAAACCCTTCGACAGCGTCTCGATGCGCTGGGCAAGCACAGGCGCGAGGTCCAGGCGGTCGATGACCGCGGCGAGCCGCTCGCGGCGCCGCGCGCTTTCCAGCCGGCGCACCCGGGCCACGAACTCGAGGAAGTCCGCGACACGCATCTCGCCATACAGCGGAGCGCCCTCCGGCAGGTAACCGACACGCGCGCGGCTCGCCATGGAGTCCGTGCCGACCGCTTCGCCGCCGATGCGCACCGTGCCCGAGCTGGGCGCGAGGAAGCCTGTCAGCATGCGCATGGTCGTCGTCTTGCCGGCGCCGTTCGGTCCCAGGAAGCCCAGCACCTCGCCGGGGCTGGCATCGAAGGACACGCCGTCGACTGCGAGGCGCGGACCGTAGCGCTTGGAGAGTTCGCGAACTTCGATCATGGGTGGCTGCGACCCGGCTCACCATGCCGGAGTTCCCGCGGGGATCGGCGGGCGCGCATTCTGGCCGCAGGTTCGGGCCAACTCAAGTTCGCGGCAGACCGCGGCCGGCCCGCCCGGTGCGTCGCGCAGCCCGCCCGGGTCGCCGGGTCATGCGCAGTTCACGACGCTGCCTGACCGTGTGTCGCGGGATCAGCCGGCGTCGATGGCCCGCTGCTCGATGAGGCGGCGATGCGCCTTCAGGATCTCGCGCACCGGTCCCGCCGCGGGGCGGCCGGCCAGACGCGCGATCGCCTCGGGCAGTTCGTGCCAGGCGCGGCCCCATTTCAGCAGCCGCGCAGCATCCGCGATGACTTCGCTGGCGCCCACCGCGGCGGGGGCCTGCGGTCTCGTGGTGGGGGCGGGTGCCGATGCGGCCCGCGCGCGCGCGCGTCCACGTGCCGCGGTGGCCCGACTGCGGGAGGCGGGCGGTGCCTCCGGCGCGGTGGGGGGAACGCGGATCCCGCGCGCCGCCGGCGCCAGAGACGCCGCAGCGCCGGCCGGCACCCGGTCCGTGCCCGAGTCCGCGGGCGGC
>CAYWMY010000003.1:0-26956 GCA_964459405.1 uncultured Steroidobacteraceae bacterium
GCCGGTGACGCCACCGTCGGCGCACAGAAGGCGACGATCTGTGGAGCCTGCCATGGCGCAAACGGCAACAGCCCCAACCCCGAGTGGCCGAACCTCGCCGGCCAGCATGCGGAATACATCGCGGCACAGCTGAAGGCCTTCCAGCAGGGCGTGCGGAACAATCCCATCATGATGGCGAATGCCGCGGGGCTCTCCGCACAGGACATGGCCGACCTGGGCGCGTATTACGCACGTCAGACACCCGGTGGACTCGAAGCCGATGCGGCCCTCTACAAGGCCGGGCAGAAACTGTACCGGGCCGGGGACGCTGCCCGCGGCATCCCGGCCTGCATGGCCTGCCATGGCCCTGAGGGCAAAGGCAACGCACCCGCGCGTTATCCGGCGGTGCGTTCCCAGCATGCGACGTACGCCTACAACCAGCTCAAGGCGTATGCCGACGGAACCCGCACGACGCCTGGCAACAGCATCATGCCCGAGATCAGCCGCAAGCTGACCGACGACGACATGAAATCGCTCGCTGCCTACATGCAGGGCCTCCGCTAGGAGGTGGTACCGGGGGCGCCTGAACTCCCGGCGATACTCGAGATCGAATCCGCGGTAACGCCGGAGGATCGGGATCCATGAGAGCTTTGTTCATCGTTGCCGTGGCCTGCGGGGTGCTGCTCGCGGCCTGTGGCCGGACACCGCAGGAAGCCGCGCCGCCGGCGCCGCCCACCACACCGGCCGCCGCCGCCCCGTCGACCGATGCACGCGCGGCGACCCAGGAGCCCGCGCAGAGTCGGCAGGCCGACGATGGCGAGACCGTCGAGGACACCGCCATCCAGGTGAGCCCCGTCGCGTCGGCCGTCGCGGCCAACACCCCGGCGCCAGAGGCGCCGATGGCGCCCGGCTGGATCGAGGGCAAGCACTACCGGCCGCTGGCCTCGCCGCAACCGACCTCCGTACCCGCCGGAACCATCGAGGTCACGGAGATCTTCTGGTACGGCTGCGGGCACTGCTACCAACTGCAACCGGCCGTCGAGGCCTGGAATACGAAAGGTCGCCCCGACTACGTCAAGCTGACCTACCTGCCGGTCGTCTGGAATGCCGTCACGCGCGAGGACGCGCGTCTGTTCTACACGCTCGAGGCACTGGGCAGGATTCCTGCGTTGCAGAATGCCGTGTTCCGGGAAATGCACGTCAACGGCAACCCGCTGACGGTCGTCAGCGGCAATCAGGTCGATACGGCCGCGACCGAGAAGAAAGTGCGCGAGTTCCTGACCCGGAACGGCGTTTCCGCCGAGGACTTCAACCGCACGTACCGCTCGTTCGCGGTCGAGAACCGGCTGCGCTCCGCCGAGATCATGCTGCGCCGTTACATGGCCGACCACACGCCGATGATCATCGTCAACGGCAAGTGGTCGACCGACGTCAGCATGGCGGGGGGACCCGAGGCCCTGTTCCGGCTCATCAACGCGCTCGCCGCGCACGAACGCGGACGCTGAGGCCGCCGTTCGGCGTTGCCGGCGCGCGGCCGTCGGCAACGGGTGCGGATCGCCCGCGCGGGTTCACCCCGCACGAGACCCGGAATCGGATCGGCCGGGAGTGACGGACAGGACCTGGAAAGGGCCGCCATGCTCAACTGCTTCGTCCCGGAGCCGCGCGGACTGACCCGGCTCGACCCGCCCCCTGAAATCGTCCCGGAGCACTGCGTCTGGGTCGACCTGCTCGAACCGACGCTGAGTGAGGAACGTGCCGTTGAGCAGTTCCTCGCCATCGAGGTCCCCACGCGCGAAGAAATGAAGGAGATCGAAACCTCCAACCGGCTCTACGAGGAAGACGGTGCGCTGTACATGACGAGTACCGTGGTCACGAAGATCGACACGGATCGTCCCGAGACCTCGGCGATCACCTTCATCCTCGTACGCAACAAGCTCATTACGATCCGGTACACCGATTCGCTGTCGTTCCGCCGCTATATCACCCACGCGGAGCGCCACCCGTCCATCTCCGGTTCCTCCGCCACGATCCTGGGCGGACTGCTGGAATCCATCGTCGAGCGCACGGCCGACGTGCTCGAGCGCGTCGGCGCCGATCTCGACGACCTGTCGGCCAGCGTGTTCGCGTCGCAGCGCCGCCGCACGGTCAGCCGCGACCTGCGCGCGGTCATGGAACGCATCGGGCGCAACGGCGACCTGACGTCAAAAGCCCGCGAGAGCCTCGTGAGCCTCGGTCGCCTGCTGACTTTCGTGCAGCAGGCCGCCAGCGTCGCGCTGCCGAACGATCAGCGGGCGCGGTTCCGCACGCTGTCACGCGACATCCTGTCACTGTCGGACCATGCCTCGTTCATCGCCAACAAGCTGACGTTCATGCTCGAGGCGACGCTGGGCCTCATCAACATCGAGCAGAACAACATCATCAAGATCTTTTCGGTGGCCGCGGTCGTGTTCCTGCCACCGACGCTGATCGCGAGCATCTACGGCATGAACTTCAATCACATGCCGGAACTGCACTGGATGCTCGGTTATCCCTTCGCGCTGCTCGTCATGATTGTCTCCGCGATCCTGCCCTACCTGTACTTCAAGCGTCGCGGCTGGCTCTGAACCTCCCAGCCCCCGTACGCCGCGGCACTTGCCCGCAGAGAAAACAATGCCTTACGGAACGCTTGCTTGAGGAGAGGCGTGCCGCATCGCTCAGCCGGACTGGCGATGCCGGCGGGCACCTCCGTGCCGGGCCGGACCCGACCCGCGGTGCAGCGCCCGCCCATGGGCTGAGGTCGGCCGCTGGCCGGGCCGCTTCGTCGCGTGGGCCTGCCGCGATGGTTCGGCCGCGGCGAGCGGCGCGAACTGGCGCGGTGCGTTCGGGGCGGCCGCCACGCCGGCCGGCACATCCGGAGTGGCCAGCACCGGGATCGGCCGGCGCAGCATCTTTTCGATCGCCCGCAGCCGGTCCTGTTCGTCGCGGCTCACGAGCGACACGGCCACGCCGGTGCGGCCCGCGCGGCCCGTACGGCCGATGCGATGCACGTAGTCCTCGGGCACGTTCGGCAGCTCGTAGTTGACGACCTGCGGCAGTTCGGCGATGTCGAGGCCGCGCGCCGCGATGTCGGTGGCCACCAGGACAGCGACGCGTCCGGCCTTGAAGTCGGCCAGCGCACGCGTGCGCGCACCCTGGGACTTGTTGCCGTGGATCGCAGCGCTGCTGATGCCCGCACGGACGAGCTGTTCGGCGAGACGGTTGGCGCCGTGCTTGGTGCGCGTGAACACGAGCGTCTGGAGTTCCTCGGCGGGGCTCTGCAGCAGGTGGGTCAGCAGCGCCTGTTTGCCGGCGGCCTCCACGCGATACACGCTGTGCTCAACCAGTTCGACGGGCGTGTTGCGCGGCGCGATATCGATGCTGACCGGCTCATGCAGCAGACCGTTCGCGAGCGCACGGATCTCGTCGGAAAAGGTGGCGGAGAACAGCAGGTTCTGGCGCCGTGCCGGCAGCAGCGCCAGCACGCGACGGATGTCGCGGATGAAGCCCATGTCCAGCATCCGGTCCGCCTCGTCCAGCACCAGGATCTCGATGCGTGAGAGGTCCACATGGCGCTCCGCGGCGTGGTCGAGCAGCCGGCCCGGCGTCGCGACCACGACGTCCACGCCGCCGGCGAGCGCCTCGACCTGCGGGCGCGGGCTCACTCCACCCACGATCAGCGCCCCGCGCTGCTGCAGGTGACGACCCAGAGCCACCAGCGACTCGCCAACCTGGGCTGCGAGTTCGCGTGTGGGTACGAGCACCAGCGCGCGCGGCGCGCGCCGGCCCCGCGGCGCCGGAGTCGTTGCGTGCAGGCGCTCGAGGAGCGGCAGTGCGAATGCGGCGGTCTTGCCGGTGCCGGTCTGCGCCGCGGCCAGCAGGTCGCGGCCCTCGAGCACGGCGGGAATGGCCCGCGCCTGGATGGGCGTGGGTGCGGCAAATCCGAGTTCGTGCACGGCGCGGGAAAGCGCCGGCGTCAGGCAGAAATCATCGAAGTTCAAAGTGGTATCCAGTGATCAGGAAGGCCCACGAAGACACGGTCGTGGGACAGGGAAAACTCCAGCGGAAACGGATCGACCGGCCTCCCCTCACCGGGGGAGCGCGATGTTCGCGCGTGTCTGGAGATGGCGCGCCCGGCGGGATTCGAACCCACGACCTACGGCTTCGGAGACCGTCACTCTATCCAACTGAGCTACGGGCGCATGGCCTCGATCAGAGACGGCACCGCCGCTGTGGCGGCGCCCTGTCGCATCTGGCGGGGCCCGCATCATACCGGGCGGCAGCCCCGGCGTCCAAATCGCCTTTTGACTCGGTCCACGAGCCGCTATACTCCCGCGCCAGTCTTCTTCGGCCGCGGGGGCGCCGTGAGCAAGCACGACGATCACTTCTTCAATGTCTTCAGCGCGGTAATTGGCCTGTTGATCGTCGTGACGATCGGCATTTTCGTGCTCGCGCGCAACATGGGCGGTGTGCAGCTGGACCAGGTTGCCGCAGACCCGCTGCGCAGCCAGGAAGTCTCGCAGCGCATTGCCTCGCCGGCTCGTGTCGCCATCGCGGGAACCGACAACTCGGCACTGGCGATCGCACCGCCCCCGGGCGCCGAGACCACGGTCGCGAGCACCCTGCCCGCGGACGGCGCAGCCACCTATCAGCAGGTCTGTGCGGCCTGCCACGACAGCGGCATCGCCGGCGCGCCGAAGACAGGCGATGGGGGCGCGTGGGGTCCACGCATCGCGCAGGGCAAGGACACGCTGTACAAGCACGCCATCGAGGGCTTCACGGGCAGCGCCGGCCTGATGCCGGCCAAGGGAGGTCGCCTCGACCTGCCCGACGACCTGGTCCGACAGGCCGTCGACCACATACTCGCGAAGTAGGAACCCTCGCCGGGGGCATTCCCGGTATCCCGGATCGCGCCGCTCAGCGCGCAGGCTCCGGCCGCCGGTCGAGCCGGCGGTAGGTGATCGCCTCGGCCACATGCTCCGCTGCAATGCACGCGGCACCATCGAGATCCGCGATCGTGCGCGCCACGCGCAGCACTCGATGACACGCGCGCGCCGACAGGCCGAGCGTCGCCGCAGCGCGGGCGAGCAGCGCGCGGCCCGCATCGTCGGGTCGCGCATGTGCGTCCATCTGCGACGCGGGCAGTCGCGCGTTCAGGGCCTGCTGCCGCTCCAGCTGCCGTGTGCGCGCGGTACGCACCGCTTCCACCAGGCCGTGTGATCCGCCGGCATCGCGCGCCATCGTCAGCGTCGTGAAGTCCACGCGCGGCACCTCGATGTGCAGATCCAGCCGGTCGACGAGCGGCCCGGACAGCCTCCCCACATAGCGCGTGATCTGCGCCGGCGTGCAGCGGCAACGTCCGCCCGGATCGCCCGCGTAGCCGCAGGGGCAGGGATTCATGGCCGCGACCAGCTGGAACGAAGCCGGGAACGTGGCGCTGCGTGCGGCGCGCGACAGCGAGATGACCCCGGTCTCGAGCGGCTCGCGCAGCGCTTCGAGCGCTTCGCGGCCGAACTCGGGCAGCTCATCGAGAAACAGCACCCCGTGATGCGCGAGCGAGGCCTCGCCGGGGCGCAGCGCGGCACCGCCACCGATCAGCGCCGCGCAGGTCGCGGTGTGATGCGGCGCGCGGAACACACGCCTTCGCGACAGCATGGGCCGGCCGCGCTGCTGCGCGAGCGAGGCCAGCATCGCGGACTCGAGCGCTTCCTGCCGCTCGAGTGGCGGCAGCAGCGCGGGCAGGCGTGAGGCCAGCATGCTCTTGCCCGCCCCCGGGGGACCGATCATCAGCAGGCTGTGGCCGCCGGCCGCGGCCAGCGCCAATGCGCGCTTCGCGGCCTGCTGGCCACGAATCGCATCGAGATCCGGCGCGGGTTCCACAGGCACCGGCAGCTCGATCTCCGGGTCCGCGAACGGCAGGGCCTCCCGGCCCCTGAGATGATCGACGACCTGCATGAAATTGCGCGCCGCGACGAGGCGCGCGTCGGGCACGATGCGTGCTTCGGGCAGTGCCGGCTCGGGCAACACGATTGCGCGCCGGGCCTGCGTGGCATGAACGATGGCCGGCACCAGGCCGCGTGAACCGCGCAGCTCGCCCGACAGTGACAGTTCGCCAAGGAATTCCCACGCGTCGAGCCCCTCGACCGCGAGCTGCTCCGATGCGATCAGCACACCGAGTGCGACCGCCAGATCGTAGCGTCCACCCTCTTTCGGCAGATCGGCGGGCGCGAGATTGACTGTAATGCGGCCGGCGGGCCATTCGAACCCGGCGCTCACGAGTGCCGCACGCACGCGCTCGCGGCTGTCACGCACGGAACCGCTGGCGAGGCCGACCAGCGAGATCTGCGGCAGTCCGGGGCCGATGTGGACCTCGACCGAGACGAGCGGTGCCTGAAAACCGAACTGGCCACGCGACAGGACCGTCGCGAGTGTCATGGGCGGGGCCGAGCCGGGAAGCCTGGAACCACCCTGCGCGCACAACAATGCCGGGCGCTCCCGGCGGCGCCCCGCAGTCCCGGTGCCATTGAGCGGCCGCTGCGGCTCACACGCGGCGCCATGCGGCGCGGCCCCCGGTAGTACGCCGCCGGATGAGCCGCCTTCAGCGCTGGTCGGCTTCCAGCGCGCGCAGCCGCGCCTCCAGCGACTCGAGCTGCTCGCGGGTCCGGCGCAGCACTCCGGCCTGGACGTCGAACTCCTGCCGGGTCACGAGATCGAGGCGCGACAACGCCGACTGCAGCACCGCGCGGAAGTTGTCCTCCACGTCGCGGCGCATCGCCGCGAGGCCGGGCGGCACCGCATCCATGAGTCGTCGGGCCAGGTCGTCGAGTGTCTTGGGATCGAAAGCCATGGGAGTCTCCGCACCGCGGTGGAGCGGGAGGATCGGTCCATCGCGCCACGCGGGTCAAGGACTCGCCAAAATGGCGCAGGCGCGAGGCGTTCGCACCATTCCGGTGCGCCCGATCCTGCAGCCTGCCGAGCAGCGGCGCGCCAAGTTCCTGATTCATTGGGTCGCACTCCATGGCACGGAAACTGCACCGGGGAGGCACAGGCTATACCGGCGCTGGCCGGCGGTCGTGACCGATTTCTGCTGTGAGCCGCGCAATTGGCGCAGCAGTCCCCGGGACCCGCACGACCGCGAACGGCGCAAGAGCCTGCCGACCCAACCCGAACTGGAGGATCCTTCCGTGACATGCCTGAGGCCACCTTCTCTGCGAACCGCCGCGCGGTTCGCCACCACGGCGGGACTGGGGCTTCTGCCCTGGCTCGCTTTCGCCGGCGACGCCCCGGTTCCCGACAAGGGCGATACCGCGTGGATGCTGACATCCACGATGCTGGTCATCCTGATGACGATCCCCGGCCTCGCGCTCTTCTACGGCGGCATGGTCCGCTCGAAGAACGTGCTGTCCATCCTGATGCAGGTGTTCATCGCGTTCTGCCTGTTCTCCGTGCTGTGGGTGATCTACGGCTACAGCCTCGCGTTCTCGGAGGGCGGAACCTTCTTCGCGGGGCTCAGCAAGGCCTTCCTGAACGGTGTCGACAGCAGCACGCTGGCGGCGACGTTCTCGAAGGGGATTTACCTGCCCGAGTACGTCTACATCGCCTTCCAGGGCACGTTCGCGGCGATCACGCCAGCGCTGATCGTCGGCGCCTTCGCCGAGCGCATCAAATTCTCGGCGGTGCTGCTGTTCCTGGTGCTGTGGTTCACTTTGTCCTATCTGCCCATCGCGCACATGGTGTGGTACTGGGACGGTCCGGATGCCTACACCAGCGCCGAGGCGGCTGCAGCCGCCGGTGCGAACGCCGGTCTGCTGTTCCAGTGGGGCGCGCTGGACTTCGCGGGTGGCACCGTGGTGCACATCAACGCCGGTATCGCCGGCCTGGTCGGCGCACTGCTGGCTGGCAAGCGGGTCGGCTACGGACAGACCGCAATGCAGCCGCACAACCTGCCGCTCGTCATGATCGGCGCGTCGCTGCTGTGGGTGGGCTGGTTCGGCTTCAACGTCGGCTCCAACCTGGAGAGCAACGCCTTCGCCGGGCAGGTGTTCGTGAACACCGTAGTGGCGACGGCGGTCGCGACCTTGGTGTGGACCTTCCTGGAGTGGATCGTGCGCGGATCGCCCACCATGCTGGGTGCGGCCTCGGGCGCAATCGCCGGCTTGGTCGCGATCACTCCGGCCTGCGGCTGGGTGGGTCCGATGGGAGCGATCGTGATCGGCGCCGCCGGCGGCCTCGTGTGCCTGCTCGCGGTGACCTGGCTCAAGCCGAAGCTGGGCTATGACGATTCGCTGGACGTGTTCGGCGTGCACTGCGTCGGCGGCATCGTCGGCGCAATCCTGACCGGCGTGTTTGCCGATCCGGCGCTGGGCGGTGCGGGCGTCTTCGACTACGTCGCGATGGAAACCGCGCCGTACGACATGGCCGCGCAGGTGTGGATCCAGACCAAGAGCGTGCTGCTGACGCTGCTGTGGTCCGGCACGGTCGCGGCCATCGCCTTCACGGCCGTCAAGTACACGATCGGCCTCAGGATCACCGAGGAACAGGAACGCGAGGGCCTGGACACGGTGGAGCATGGCGAGCGCGCCTACAGCTGATCTCACAGGGATCAGCCCGTCGCCGGGCGGGGGGTGGGCACTTCGGTGCCTCCCCCCCACCGGGCCAGGGACCGCATAACTGCAGCCAGCGGCCCGGAACGGGACGTTCCCCGCCACCCGATCGGTCAGTTACACTGAAACTTCAACGAGGAGAGTCCCCATGAAGATGATCACCGCGATCATCAAGCCGTTCAAACTTGACGACGTGCGCGAGGCGCTGGCCGAGGTCGGCGTGCAGGGCATCACTGTGACCGAGGTCAAAGGTTTTGGCCGGCAGAAAGGCCACACTGAGCTTTACAGGGGTGCGGAGTACGTCGTCGACTTCCTGCCCAAGGTCAAGGTGGAAATCGCCGTCGAGGACGGCCGTGTCGAGCAGGTCATCGAAGCGATCGTCGGAGCCGCCCGCACGGGCAAGATCGGCGACGGCAAGATCTTCATCACCAATCTCGAGCATGCGGTCCGAATTCGTACGGGGGAGAGCGACGCGCAGGCGCTTTGACGGCGGAGCGCGGGCGCCCGGAGAGTCCAGATGCTGCGAAGACTGGGTTTGGTGCTCGCGCTTTGTTCCCTGACCACGGTCGCCGTGGCCGGAAGCGTGTACAAGTGGATGGACCGTGACGGCCAGGTGCATTACACGGACCGTCCGCCACGATCGGCCGACGCGAAGATCATCGCGGTGATCCAACAGTCGACCGGCGTGGCCGAATCCGAGGCTGCGGGCACCGGTGCGGGAGAACCGGACGGTGCGGCCGATGCGCCCGCCGAACCGACGCCTGAAGCCACGTCTGCCGCGATGCGGAAGGCCGTGGAAGCCGACGTCGCCAGGACCCGTGCCGAACAGTGCAAGAAAGCGCAGGAGACCTACCGGAACTACGTCGAGTCCTACCGTGTGTATCGCGAGAAGGACGGCAAGCGCGAATATCTGAACGCCAAGGAACTCGACGAGGCACGCCTGCGCGCGCGTCAGGATGTCGATACCTACTGCAAGTAGCGGCCGGTCGACGCGGGCCAGGCTGGCCCGCCGGTGACGCCGACGCCGGCACGCTGAAGGAGATCTGCCCGCGCCGCACGACGGGGCGACTCCCGCATCGCATGCCGGCTTCGTCGAGTCCGTGTCGCCCGCCTTCACGGTCATGGCCGCACGACGGGTCGACCCTCGCACCGCATGACGGCCCTGCGGCAGACTAGTGGCATCCGGAACGACCCTGGCGGGGTGGTCTTGAGAGTCGGATTCGCAGGCCTGGGTGCGATGGGCACCCACATGGCGCGCAACCTGCACCGCGCGGGCCTGCTGGCCGGCGTCTGGAACCGCACGCGCGCGCGCGCGGACGCATTCGCGGCGGAAACCGCAGTCATCGCTCCGGAGAGTCCCGCGGCGCTCGCTGCCGTCTGCGACACGATCGTGCTCTGTGTCTCCGCCGACGCGGATGTGCGCGAGATCGTCGACCGCATCGATCCCGCGCTGCGCCCTGGCCAGGCGATCATCGACTGCTCGACGATCGCGTCGAGGACGGCCCGGGAACTCGCCGCACGGCTCTCCGCGCGGGGTGTGGACTTCGTCGATGCACCGGTGAGCGGGGGTGTCGAAGGCGCTCGGCAGGGCACGCTCGCGATCATGTGCGGCGGCGATGCGGCGGTTATCGAGCGGCTGCGCCCGGTGCTGGGCGCGATGGGGCGCACAGTCGTGCGGATGGGCGCCGCGGGCGCGGGCCAGGCGACCAAGGCCACGAACCAGATCCTCTGTGCGGGGGTCATTCAGGCCGTCGCGCAGGCCATGGCCTTCGCGAAGGCGGAAGAGCTGCCCCTCGAGCGCGTGATCGAGGTGCTGCGCCAGGGCGCCGGAGCCAGCTGGTACTTCGAGCATCGCGCGCCGTACATGGCCGAAGGCCGTTACCCGCCTGGCTTTCGCGTGGCACTGCATGCCAAGGACCTGCGCATCTGCCGCGAAATGGCCGCGGCCCGCGGCCTGGAACTGTCCGTGATCGATGACGTGCTCGCGGCCTACGACCGGCTGATCCAGGCCGGATCCGGGGACGAGGACATTTCCGCCATCTTCAGGCTGCAGCAGCGGGGCCGCGACGCGTGAGCGCCGCGGCTCCCCGGCCCGTCCATCTGGCGCTGCCGGACTTCTGCGCGGCGCGCGCCGTGCTCGGTGTCGCGCTGCTCGCAATGCTGGTCGCCCTGATGCTGACGCTGGCCGACCCGGCCTCGCTGGAATCCTTCTGGATCCGGCTGGCACGGCTCTCGCTGTTCCTGCTGTGGGTCGCGCTGCTCTCGGCGGGGCTGCTGTGCCGGCTGCGGGCACCGCTGCAGCGCCTCGGGGTCGCACGCGCCTCCGCCGCCGCGCTCGCGCTGATCGTCGCCATCACGCTCGGTGTCTCCGAGGTCGCGTGGCGGTTCGTGACCGTGCCCGGCCTGCTGCTCGGCGACGACGGCGGGTCGGCGGCCGCCCACTGGTCGTTCCTGCTGCGCAACGCGTTGATCGGCCTGATCGCGGGGGCGCTGGCCCTGCGCTATTTCTACGTCTCGGGCCAGTGGCGCCGCAACGTCGAGGCCGAAGCGCGCGCGCGCGTGCGCGCGCTGCAGGCGCGGATCCGCCCGCACTTCCTGTTCAACTGCATGAACACCATCGCGATGCTCACGCGCCGCGATCCAGCCGCCGCCGAGCGGGCCGTGCTGGACATCGCCGACCTGTTCCGCGCGAATCTCAGCGAGTCACGCGCGCGCATCCCGCTGGCCGAGGAAATCGACATTGCGCGCGCCTACCAGCGCGTCGAGGAACTGCGGCTCGGCGACCGTCTGCGCGTGGAGTGGGCGATGGACGCACTGCCGGCGGCACTCGAGGTGCCTGCGCTGCTGCTGCAGCCACTGCTCGAGAACGCGATCTATCATGGCATCGAAGCGCTCCCGGCCGGCGGCACGATCACCGTGATCGGCCAGTGCCGCGGCGACGACTATGAGATCGCGATCGAGAACCCGATCGCAGCGGCCGCGAATCCCGTGCGCGGCAGCGGCGACCGCATCGGCCTCGACAGCGTGCGCGAGCGGCTGGACCTCGCCTTCCCGGGCCGCGCCTCCGTCATCGCAACCGCAGCGGGCGGTGTTTTCCGCGTGCAGATTCGGCTGCCACTCGCGGCCGAGGACGGCTGATGCGTGTGCTCGTGATCGACGATGAGGCTCTCGCGCGGGAGCGGCTGCGGCTGCTGCTGGCGGAGATTCCGACCGTGACGGGCATCGCCGAAGCCTGGTCGGGCCCGCAGGCCCTGGAGCTCGCTGCGCGCGAACGGCCGGACGTCCTGCTGCTCGACATCCGCATGCCCGGCATGAGCGGTCTCGAGGTGGCGAGGCACCTCATGACGTTCGAGTCGCCGCCCGCGGTCATCTTCACGACCGCCTACGACCAGCATGCGCTGGAGGCCTTCGAGGCGCAGGCGGTGGGCTACCTGCTGAAGCCGGTCCGGGCCGAGCGGCTCGTACAGGCGCTGGAGCGCGCACGCCAGCTGACGCGCACGCAGTTCGAGGCCGTGGCCGCCGCGGCCCCGCGCGCGCGTCGCCGCAGCCATCTCGCCGTACGGACGCGGGACCAGCTGAAGCTCGTGCCCGTGCACGAAGTGCTGTGCTTCATCGCCGAACTGAAGTACGTGACGGTCCGGCATATCCACGGCGAAGACCTGTTCGACGAATCCCTGCGAGCGCTCGAAGAGGAGTTCGCCGACGACTTCATGCGCGTGCACCGCAATGCCCTCGTCGCCGTGCGCCACATCGAGTCCATCGAGCGACACGGCGATGGACGTCACGTCGTGAAGCTGCACCACGGCGGCGGCGCGATCGACGTGAGCCGCCGGCTGGTCGCCGACGTACTGCGCCGGTTCAAGCCGTAGTCGCGGCCGGCGGCGGCGGACGGAACACGCGCCAGGCACAGAGCACCCACGCGCCGAGGCCCGCCAGGAACAGTATCAGGATGGCGAACGGGCCCACGACGGGCACGCGGCGCAGGAAGAAGATGAGCACAAGCGACCCCAGCAGCGCCAGGATGCGCGTTCGCGCGGACTGCAAGCGCTCATGCGCGAATCGCTCCAGCGCCCAGTCCCCGATGAACAGCGCGCCCGTCGTGTACCCGAGCAGCAGCAGCAACGCATAGCCGAACATGGCCGCAAGCCCGAGCGGAATGCCGACCAGCGTCAGGAACAGGAAGATCATCAGCATCGGTACGCCGAACAGCACGGCGATGCCGAAGCCGGCGCTGACCAGGGGCTCGGCACTGATCGTGGACGTGGTGCGACGTGTGAATGCCGGCATCAGCAGCAGCATCACCGAGCCCAGCATGAACACCCCGAGCGCCCAGAGGAAACGTCCGAGGCCGAGGAGGAAGCGGCCCGGACCGTTGTCGTGGCTCCATCCCGAATGAGCCTGCCGCTCGTCGGGGCCCCGCGCGACGATCCCGCCCAGGATTTCGCTGTCGGGCGCGATCTGTGGCTCCCCTGGTCCGCGGTAGCGAAGTCTGCCGTCGATGTGTGCATTCGGGCCGACGACCAGCTGCTGTGCGGTGACTTCGACGTCCCCGCCTACCGCCCCGTCGATGACCACGCGCTGGCCGAAGGCCTGCAGGCCACGACCGACACTGCCCTGCACACCGATGCGTCCGCCGGCCAGGGTCGCCGCGCCTTCGATGCGGACCCGCGGCTGAAGATCGACGCTGCCGCCCGCCAGGCGCGCATTGCCCGCGATCCGGCTGTCGACCCGCACGTCGCCGCCCGCCGCGTACAGGTCCTGCCCCGCGTCGGCACTCACGTCGACGCTGCCGCCGACGATCACGATGTCGCCACCGACCGGCGCCGCGACAGTCACGCGTCCACCCGCGATGAAGGCGTCACCGGCGACTGCAGCGTCCAGGGCCACGTCATCGCCGGCCATGAAGCGGTCGCCGGCAAACGTGGCATCCGCCGGAGCCGCCCCGGCCGTGGCGGCACAGGTCACGGCGAGGACCGCGAGCATGTAGCGTCGCGCGCGTATCGTCACAGGCTGAAACATCGTCACGTCTCCCCGGCAGCCGCCGCCATCCGGCATAGCGACGCTCTGCGGCGTGGCCACGGCGCCCCGATGCTACGCCGGGACACGCTACGCCCGCCAGTTCGCCCGCGCACGGCGCGCAGCCTTCCATGGCAGAATGCAACGATGCAGAAGAGACTCCGCATCGCGACCCGCCGCAGCCGCCTGGCGCTGTGGCAGGCCGAGCATGTGGCCGCACACCTCAAGGCCGCGCACCGCGACATCGACATCGAGCTCGTGCCGATCGTCACGGAAGGCGACCGCATCCTCGATCGCACGCTGGCCGCAGTCGGTGGCAAGGGCCTGTTCATCAAGGAGCTCGAAGTCGCGATGCAGGAAGGGCGCGCCGATCTCGCTGTGCATTCCATGAAGGATGTGCCGGCGGACCTGCCGCCCGGAATGATCATCGCCACCGTGCTGGAACGTGCCGATCCACACGACGCTTTCGTCTCGCCGCGGTTCAATGACATCGCCGGGCTGCCGCATGGCGCGCGCGTCGGCACGGCCAGCCTGCGTCGTCAGTGCCAGCTGCGTCACCGCCGGCCCGATCTCGACATCCGGCCGCTTCGCGGCAACCTCGACACACGGCTGCGCCGGCTCGACGACGGCGAATTCGATGCGATCGTGCTCGCCGCGGCTGGACTTCGGCGCCTCGGTCTCGCGGAGCGCATCCGTGCGACGGTCGACGCGCGCGACTCGCTGCCCGCCGTGGGACAGGGGGTCGTCGGCGTCGAGTGCCGCGGGGACGACGCGGCGACGCGGAACCTGCTCGCACCGCTGGAGCATGCAGCCACGCGACTGTGTCTCGAAGCCGAGCGCGCCTTCGCCGCAAGGCTGGGTGGAAGCTGCCAGTCCCCGATCGCCGCCTTCGCGGAACAGAGCGGCGACGAGCTCCTGCTGCGCGGGCTCGTCGGCGCCCCCGATGGCAGCGCGCTGTTCGCCGATCGTATCGCGGGTGCCGCGGCGGACGGGCCTCGCCTCGGGGTCGAGCTCGCCGAACGGCTGCTCGCGGCCGGTGCCGGGCCGCTGCTCGCGATGCTGCGGACGCCGGAGCCGCGGTAGTGGCAGCCCTCGACGGCCTCGGCATTCTGGTGACCCGACCGGAGCTGCAGGCCAACACGCTGTGCCGGCTGCTGTCGTCCGAGGGTGGAACGCCGATCCGGTTTCCGGCCATGCAGATCTGTGCACGCCCCGACCGCGCGGCGGTTCGCGCGGCGGTCGGCCCGGTCGACCGCTATTCGCTGATCGTGTTCGTCAGCACCAATGCCGTGCGTTTCGGCGCGGTACTGCTCGAGCAGCGACGCGAGCTGCGGCTCGCGACCGTGGGCGCGGCGACGGCGCAGGCGCTCAACGCGGCCGGCTATCGCGTGGCGTTGCGGCCCGAGGATGGCGCCGACAGCGAGGCGCTGCTGCGGCTTCCCGAGCTGCGGCATCTGGCTGGCCAGCGCGTGCTGATCGTGCGCGGCACGGGCGGCCGCGAGCATCTCGCGGCCGAACTCGCGGCACGCGGTGCCGAAGTCGTCTACGCCGAGGTCTACGAGCGGCGGGCGGCATCACCTTCCCCGGAGCAGCTGCAGCGCCTCGAGTCGCTGTGGACACAGGGCGGCGTGCACGTCTACACCGCGACCAGCGTCGAGCTGCTCGACATGCTGATCGGACTGCTGCCCTCAGCCTGCCGCGACCGCCTGCCGGGGACGACGGCGCTGGTGGGTTCGGAGCGCATCGCCGCACACCTGCGCGATCTGCACCTGGACTCGCCGGTCATCGTGGCCGGCTCGAGCGAAGACGCGAGTCTCGTCGAGGCACTGGTGCGCTGGCGCGCGCGCCACGACGCATGAGGCCATCACCACGGGCGGTGATCATCGGCGCTGGCTATGCCGGACTGCGGCTCGCACGCCTGCTGCGGGAGCGCGCGCCGCTCGTCGTCACCACGGGCACGACGGCGCACAGCACGGCGCTGCGGGATGCGGGCTTCGACGCACGGCGCTGGGATCTGGACAACGATGACCCGGCACCGCTCGCGCCAACCGAGCTGGCCGGCGCGGTGCTGCATTACCACGTTCGACCGGCGCCGAGTGGCGCCGGAGATGCGCGCATCACCCGCGCGCTCGCCGCGCTGCCCGGACCGCCGCGTCGCATCGTGTATCTGAGCACGACCGGTGTCTATGGCGACGCCGGTGGCGCACGGGTCGATGAGGACACGCCGCCCGCACCACAGGCGGCGCGAGGTCAGCGACGGCTGGCGGCCGAGATTTCGCTGCGCGCCTGGTGCGAGGCTCGCGGTGTCGAATGGACGATCCTGCGTGTGCCGGGCATCTACGGGCCCGGACGCCTGCCCATCGAGCGTCTGCGCCGCGGCGACCCGGTGCTGCTCGAGTCCGAAGCCGGACCTGGGAACCGCATCCACGTCGATGACCTCGTGACGGCCTGCGTGCTCGCCGGCGAGCATCCGGCAGCGGCGAACCGCATCTTCAACGTCGGTGACGGCAACTGTGTGTCGAGTACGCAGTACTTCACGCGCCTCGCAGCACTGCTCGGGCTGCCCGCCCCGCAGCAGCTGCCGCGCGCCGAGGTTGAGCGGCGCGTGTCCGCCGAAGCCTGGTCATTCCTCAGCCCCTCCCGCCGCGTCGACACGAGCCGCATCCGCCGCGAACTCGGCCTGGAACCACGCTATGCGTCGCTCGACGACGGTCTGCGCGCAAGCCTGATGGAAGAAGACGGCGACAGGCAGCAGGCCCTGCACTGACGGAATGTGGAACAGGGCAACGGGGCGCATCGAAACATGCTCGAGCGCTCGACAGGGCGCGGCAATCCGGCTGCAACCGTGCGGTTGGCTGGATCGCAATCCACCCGTCCTCTGCGGTGTCGTCGCCGACCAGGTGCCCGCCCGGGACCGCTCGCGCCCTACAGACCGAGCTGCGGCCAGATGCTGTCGACCCGTGCGCGCACCTCGGCCGTCATCGCGATCGGCCGGCCCCACTCGCGCGTCGTTTCTGCGGGCCACTTGTTCGTGGCGTCGATGCCGACCTTGGAGCCCAGGCCCGCGACGGGTGACGCGAAATCGAGATAGTCGATCGGCGTGTTCTCGATGATCACGAGATCACGCCGCGGGTCCACACGCGTGGTCATGGCCCAGACGACCTCTTTCCAGTCACGCGCATCGACGTCGTCGTCGGTCACGATCACGAACTTCGTGTACATGAACTGGCGCAGGAACGACCACACGCCCATCATCACGCGCCTCGCGTGCCCCGGATACTGCTTCTTCATGCTCACGACCGCCATGCGATACGAGCATCCTTCGGGCGGCAGATAGAAATCCACGATCTCGGGGAACTGCCGCTGCAGGATCGGTACGAACACCTCGTTCAGCGCCACGCCCAGCACCGCCGGCTCGTCAGGCGGCTTGCCCGTGTAGGTGCTGTGATAGATCGGTCTCTGGCGATGCGTGATGCGCTCGATGGTCAGGACGGGAAACCGTTCCGTCTCGTTGTAATAGCCGGTGTGGTCGCCGAACGGCCCCTCGACGGCCGTATCGTCGGGATTGATGAAACCCTCGAGCACGATCTCCGCGCTGGCCGGCACCTGCAGGTCGTGCGACAGACAGGTCACGAGCTCGGTGCGGCTGCCACGCAGCAGCCCTGCGAAGGCGTACTCCGACAGCGTGTCCGGCACTGGCGTGACGGCCGCGAGGATCGTCGCCGGGTCGGCGCCCAGCGTCACCGCGACGGGAAACGGCTGGCCTGGATTCGCCCGCTGCCAGTCGCGGAAATCGAGCGCGCCGCCGCGATGCGCGAGCCAGCGCATGATGACGCGGTTTCGATCGATGACCTGCTGCCGGTAGATGCCCATGTTCTGGCGCGCTCTGCCGGGTCCGCGCGTGGTTACAAGGCCCCAGGTGATCAGGGGACCCGCGTCGCCGGGCCAGCAGGTCTGGATCGGAAAGCGCGCCAGATCCACGGCCTCACCCTCCAGCACGACCTCGCGGCAGGGCCCGTCACGCCTCTCCTTCGGCGCCATGTCGAGCGCCCTGCGGAACACCGGCAGCTTGTCCCATGCGTCGCGCCAGCCGCGCGGCGGCTCCGGCTCCTTGAGCTGGGCGAGCAGCAGGCCCACCTCACGCAGTTCCGCGACCTGCTCGCGACCCAGCGCGAGCGCCACGCGCGCAGGCGTGCCGAACAGGTTGCCGAGGACCGGCACCGTGTGCCCCTTCGGCCGCTCGAACAGGAGCGCCGGACCGGCCCGCTTCAGGGTACGGTCGCAGATCTCCGTCATCTCGAGCCTGGGGTCGACCTCGACGCCGATGCGCCGCAGTTCGCCACGTGCCTCCAACTGGCTGAGCAGGTCGCGAAGATCGGTGTATTCCATGTCGTTGTTCCGGGAACCACGGTTGCAGGACCGGCAAGCCTACAGGAGACGCCGGCGAAATCGTCCGACCGACGCGAGCAGCAGCACGACGAAGATCGCCGTCAGCTTCAGCAGCGGCGCGACGAGTTCGTCGAGCGAAGCGTCACGCAGCGCGATGCCGCGGACAATCACATTGTAGTGCGTCAGCGGCAGGGCCTCGGCGAGCCACTGCGCGACGCGGGGCATGCCATCGAACGGGAACACCGCGCCCGACAGCAGGATCGACGGCAGCAGGAACAGCACCGCCATCTGGAACGCCTGGAACTGCGTGCGCGTCAATGTCGAGATCAGGAGCCCGTTCGCGAGCGTCGCGCTGATGAACAACAGCGTACCCAGGTACAGCTGCGGCAGCGAGCCGCGGACCGGTACGTCGAACAGCGCGGCGCCGAACCACAGGATCAGCGTCACCTGCACGAAGCCGATCAGCACGTAGGGCAGCAGCTTTCCGGCCAGCAGCTCCGCCGGAGCCACGGGCGTGCTGAGCAGGAGTTCCATGTTGCCGCGCTCGCGCTCGCGAACGACGGCTCCGGCCGCGAACACCAGCATCGTCAGCGTCACGATCATGCCGACCAGCGCAGGCACGATCTGCACCGCCGTACGCCGCTCGACGTTGTATTCGACGCGAACCTCCATCGGCGCCACGCGATGCGTCCCCCCGGGCGCTCGCAGTACCGGCAGGGAGCCCAGCTTCAGCGCGATGCCCTCGAGGTTCGGCTGCGAGCCATCGACCAGCACGTGCAGTGCGGGCCGGTCGCCGCGCGCGAGCCGGCGCTCGAAGTCCGGCGGCACGATCACGGCGAGACCGATGGCGCCGCTGCGCAACGCCTGCATCAGCTGCCGCTCGCTCTGCGCGGCGAGCACCGGCCGCGCCACCTGTGTGGCGGCCAGCTCGGCGACGAGCTGGCGGGAGAGCGCCGTGCGTGCCTCGTCGAATACGCCCGTCTTCAGATCGCGGACGTCGAAGTTGATCGCATAACCGAACACCACGATCTGCATGGCGGGAATGCCGACGATCATGGCGAAGGAGAGCCGGTCGCGGCCGAGCTGCCGCAGCTCCTTCCTGGCCACGGCCCACAGCCGCGACAGCCGGCTCACGAGCCGTCCCCGATGAGGCGGCCCTCGCGTTCACGGAAGCCGGTCGCGGCGACGAATACATCCTCGAGCGAGGCGGAAACCCGCTCGACATGGGCATCGACGTTCGCGGCGCGAAGTGCCTGCACAACAGCATGCTCCGGCCGTTCCAGCTCGCGGCGCATCAATACGTGCAGCCGGGCGCCGAGCTGCGCCATGCTGCGCACACCTTCGAGGGCCTGCAGCGTGGCGCGCACCACCTGCATGTCCACGGCCTCGACCTCGACCACCGTCGCGTCGATTCCGGTCATGAGCCGCCGCGGCGCCCCCTCGGCGACGATGCGGCCGAGGTCCAGGATCGCGAGCCGGTGACAGCGCTCCGCCTCGTCCATGTAGTGTGTCGACACCAGGATCGTGGTGCCGAGCGCGGCGAGTTCGAACAGTCCCTCCCAGAAATCGCGGCGGCTCTGTGGATCGACGGCGCTCGTCGGCTCGTCGAGCAGCAGCAGTTCGGGTTCGTGCAGGGTCGCCGCCGCGAGCGCGAGCCGCTGGCGCTGGCCGCCGCTCAGCGTGCCCGCGCGCCGCCCGGCCAGCTCGACGAGCCGGTAGCGCGCCATGCGCTCGCCGACGCGGGCGTCACGCCGGGCCCTGGCAACGCCATAGATGCAGCTCATGAACTCCAGGTTCTCGCGCACCGTCAGGTCGTCCCAGAGCGAGAACTTCTGGGTCATGTACCCGAGCTTGCGTCGCACGGCATGCGCCGCGCGCGGCATCTCGTGCCCGAGCACCCGCGCGAGGCCGGCACTCGGCGCCAGCAGGCCGCACAGTATCCTGAGCGTGGTCGACTTGCCGGAGCCGTTGGGCCCGAGGAAGCCGTAGATGTGGCCCCGCGGAATGTCGAGGTCGATACCCGCGACAGCCACCACCGGACCGAAGTGGCGCGACAGACCCCGCGCGACGATGGCAAGGCCGGGGTCGACATCCGGCATGGCGGCAGCTGCAGCGCGGGCGCTCATGGGTTGCGGGCATCATGCAGCAGGCGCACCTGCGCCGGTACGCCGACCGGCAGCGCCGCGGCTTCGCGATCGATGAGCTCCACTTCCGTGAGGAACGCGAGCCGGGCCCGCTCGCGCTGGGTCAGCGCGTAGTACGGTGTAAACGCCGCTTCGTTGCTGACGTAGCGCACGCGCCCGCGAAAGACCCGGTCGATGCCGTCGACGCGCACCTCGGCCGGCGTGCCGATGCGCACCGCCGTGCGCCGCGGCTCGGGCACGTAGATGCGGACCCAGGGTGCGCCATCGGCGAGCAGCACGGCCACGGTGGCACCCGCGGGCGGCCGTTCGCCGCGCTCGTACGGCAGACTGTCGAGCCAGCCCGGCACCGGCGCACGGATCTCGAGCCTGCCCGAGGTGACCTCGAGCTCCCGCACGCGCGCAGCGGCAGCGGCCTGCGCCGAACGGGCCTGATCGATCTGCTCGGCACGCGTCCCGCGGACCAGGAGACCGAGCTCGGCCTCGGCGCGGCGCAGCTCCGCCTGCGCGGCATCGCGCAGTGCCCGCTGCCGGTCGAGGTCCGCCATCGGCAGCAGCTGCTTCGCAACGACCGTACTGATGCGCGCAAATTCCTGTTCCTCGGCCAGCGCCCGGGCGCGCGCCGCGTCCAGCGCGGCGGCCGCGGCGCGGATTTCCTCGCGGCGCGGGCCCTCGATGAGCTCATCGAGTCGCTGGCGCGCCTGCGCCTCGGCTGCGCGAGCCGCCGCGAGCCGCGCGTCGACGGCCCTCCGGTCCTGCCGCAGCACGGGCTGACCCGCGGCGAGATGCGCCCCCTCACGCGCGTCGATGGCCACGATCGGCTCGGAAACCTCCGCGACGAGTTCGACACGGTCGCGCTCCAGCGTGCCGAGCAGGGCGTCATCGGGATCGCGTTCGCAGCCGGCCAGCAACGCACAGCCCAGGACGACCCCCGTCATCCGGATACTCCACCCCGGGCTCATCGCGCGCATCCCCTTCGTGGACACGACAGGCCTGGCGCGAACCCGGGCGGGTCACGACTCATGCACGATCGGGGTTCAGCTGCGCGGTGCCTCATGATCCCGGGGTGCTGGCGGGCTGGCGTCCTCCGGGCCCGGCATCACGAACCAAAGCAGCAGGTACGCGACGATGCCGGGAAGACCGCCGGTCAGGATGGTCGCGATGGCCACCGCGACCCGCACGCGATCCTTCGGCCAGCCGAGACGTTCGGCGATGCCGCCGCAGACCCCGCCGATCATGCGGTCACGCGAACGCCGCCAGACCACATTCGCTCCGTTCATCGCGATACCCCCCATGACGGATCCTGAACCCGGCAGGCCGGGCCTGTCCTGCCCGCGCTCCGGGCCCGCCCCGCCGTGGCGGCGCGGCCGGACATACAACCGCGCGCCGCGGAGGCCGCCCCGCGCGCACGATCAGCGCGCGAACAGCCTCGCTGGTGAGAACGCCCGCGCGCGCGCGCGGGCATGCTCGACGATCAGCCGATAATCGCTGGTCAGAACGCGTGGATCATGCGGTGCCGGGAAAGTGGCAACCAGAGCGCCCGAAGGACCCACGACAAACAGGCTCGAGCCATGCTCGATCGTGTAAGTTCCATCCGGGCGCACGATGCGCGCATACCCCAGCCCGAAAACCTGCGCCGTACGCGAGATCGCCTGCGGCGTGCCGGTCGCGGCCAGGAATCCCGGATTGAACGACCGCACATAGGATTGCAGTCGTGCGGCGTCGTCCCGTTCCGGATCAACCGTGATCAGCAGCACGCGCGGACGGTCGGTGGCGGGAATGTCCTGCAGCTGGCGGTCCACCTGCGCGAGCATCGCGAGCGTGGTCGGGCAGACATCCGGGCAGGCCGTGAAGCCGAAGAAGACCAGGGTCCAGTGACCCTTGAACGCGTCCTCGCCGAAGGGCCGTCCGTCCTGGTCCGTGAGCGACAGAGCCGGCAGTGCGCCCGACTCGCTCAGCAGAGAAGCGCGCACCAGGGGTGGCGGCGCGGGCGGCGAGAACAGTGCGCGCGCGGCCAGGTACCCGAGTACCGTGGCGCCGACCACCAGCACGACGAGGCGGATCACCCGTGCGGTTGTCATGGCTGCGGCTGCTTCCCGGCAACGAAGCGGTGCAGGCGCACATCGAAGCTCGCGAAATGATCCCCGAACCACGCCGACAGACGCTCCGAGAAACGGGCCTCGTCGAGAATGCCCTGCTCGCTGACCTCGTCCATGATGTCGCGGATGTCATCGAGCAGCCGCTCGTGATCCTGCTTGTGTGCATCACGCTCGGGATAGCGCATGGCCTGCATGGACTTCTCTTCCAGCGCGAAATGCGCCGAAATGCGCGCGAGGATCTCGCCGAGGAATCCCTCGACACGCTCAGGTGAATGATCCGTGCCGAGAGCAGCGTGCAGATCGTTGATCAGCTGGATCATCTCGCGATGCTCATGGTCCACTTCGGCGATGCCGATGCTGAACCGGTCCTGCCATTCGAGCACACCCATTACCGCGTCTCCCCGCCCGACAGCGTCGCCGGCACGAGCCGACGACCGAAACTGAAGGCGTTCTCCTTGCCGCGGAAGTCGATGACGAAATTCTCGCCGGGGGTGACCGTCACGGGGGCCGAGGTCGAGTAGTCGAATCCCGATGCACGCCCGCCGTCCCGCACACGGACCGACGCCACGTGCGTGCCGGCCGGCACGCGGAAGCGCGCATAGACCGTCGACGGCCCGTCGTCCCACAGACCCGCCGGCTGATAGGTACCCGCGTGCATACGCCTGCCATCCAGGTCGAACTCGACGTATACGGGCCAGCGGCCGCGTTCACAGGTCGTCGGCCGGCGCTCTTCGAACGGCAGCTTCGCAAGCTCATCCGGCGTATAGCGCTTGCAGGGCTTCAGCGGCTGACCCGCGTGGCTGAAGCTCAGTTTCACCATGGCTTCGTCACGACCGAGCAGGCCGTAGGCCGGGCGGGTCGCGAACCAGGCAATGAACACAGCGACACCCGCAAGCACGGCCACCTGTCCAGCCACCCGGAGCGGCATGAGCAGCTGCCGCGGCGTGGCATGCCAGGCCCTGCCCGTGCGCCCCCTGGTCGGCGCTCCCGCGCGCTCGCGCAGCTGCGCACGGAACTCGCGCAGCTCATGCTGCAGGCGTCGGCCCTCGACCGCCGTGGTCCAGGAGACGGCGACGCGGTCGCGATCGACACGCTCGCGCAGGTACGGGTCGCGCTCGCTCGCGATGCGCTGCTCGACCCAGCGATCGCCCAGGCGGTGGAAGCAGTCGCCCGGGGCACACCCCGCGATCAGCACGCCGTCCGCCAGTTTCTTCGAGACCGCGAAATCAATGAACGACGGCGGCAGCATGCCCACGCAGGGCGCGGCGATCACGGCGACGCCGGGGTCCCGCAGCTGTTCGGCGCGGGTCGCGGGCTCGCAGCGGAACACGAGCACACGATCCTCGCCCTGCAGCGCTCCGGCCTCGGCCACCACGCGTTCACGGAGGGCCTCGATCGGCCGGTCCCCGAGCTCGATGCCGGGCACGAGCGCGCTCGAGCGCCGGAACGGCGTGGCCGTGGGGCATGCGCCCACGCACAGGCCGCAACTCGTGCACGCGTCGGGGTCGACGCGTGCCTCCTGATCGAACGTGAGCCCGTCGCTGCGCGGTACCATGGTAATGGCGCCATACGGACAGTCCGCGAAACAGCGCCCGCAGCCGTTGCAGTTGTCCAGGTGCACCACGGCGGGGGCCGGCTTGCGCAGCGGCGGCAGCCAGGGCATCAGCGTCAGCAGCACACTGCCGCCGACCAGCAGGGCCCAGAGCGTCCGGCCGTCCAGATAATCGAGCAGCGGGTAGACCGCGAGGTAGAACCAGTCGAGCCCGACCTCGAAGGCCATACGGTCGAGGTCGGCCGGCGCCTGGCTCAGGGCCGGCACGACCAGCGACAGCAGCAGCAGCGATCCGATCACCATCAGGCTGAGCGCTCGCGGCGGGTTGACGCGCGCGTGTGCATGCCGCTGGATGTGCACCCACATCATGAGCAGCATCACCAGCGGCACGGCGATGTGGATGTAGGCCATCAGCGTAAAGAAGCGGCCGCTCAGGTGCGTGCTGTCGAGGAAGTTGCGCGCGATGGGTTCGGCGAAGATGCCGATGCTGTCCAGCCATTCAGAGGTCGTGATCGCGACGTACTGTGCGAGCGCGTCCCATGCGAGCCAGTAGCCCGTGATGCCGCTGGCGTACAGGAACCAGAGCAGCGGCACGCCCGTGACCCAGGGGAACCAGCGGTTGCCGCGCATCCGGTCGAGCGAGAACTCCCGCAGCACGTGCAGCAGCACGACGATGACCATGCCGTCGGACGCGTAGCGGTGCAGGCTGCGCATGATGCCGCCCAGATACCACTGGTCGACCGACAGCTTCTCCAGCGAGCTGTACGCCTGCGTGACACCGGTATCGAAGAAGATGTAGACGTAGATGCCCGTGACGGCGACGATCCAGAACAGGAACCAGCCGAGCGGTCCCAGGTGCACCATGGGATTCAGCGTCGGGCCGAAGATCGCGGCGCAGAACTGTTCGAGGCGCGCGAAGAACACGCGCAATGGAGCCTTGATGAAATTCAATGTACGTTCCGCCAGGAAAGGACGATGGCAACGCCCACCATGCCGAGTGCAAGCACTCCCGCGACGATCTCCATGATGAGCGAGGGATCGAAGCGATACTTGCCGCTCGCTGGATCATAGATGGTACACAACAGCTTGACCGAGCGGACGAGGTCGGACAGCGACCCTCGCTCGAGCGCCTGGCCGCGGATCAGCTGCTTCAGCGGCTCGACGAGCGCGGGCGGCCGGAGGTCCTGCCCGTAGACCTGCAGCGCGACACGTCCGCCGGGGTCGATGACCGTGGTCTGGATGATGTGATCGAAACCCTTGGGCGACGCCTTGTAGCTGAAACCCACGTCGCGCATGAGTCTCTCCATGGTCGCGGCGTCGGTGCTGGCGAAGATCCAGTCGGGCGTCACGACGCCGCGTTCCCGGGCGTAGAGACGCATGCGCTCCGGCGTGTCGTTCGGGGTGTCGAAGCCCACCGTCAGTACCGTGAAGCTCCCCGGCCCCAGTGCCTGCCGCGCAAGCTTCACGACCTCGCGCAGGTTCACGGTCAGCCCGGAGCAGATCGCATAGCAGCTCGTATAGACAAGGCTCAGCACCACCGGCCTGCCGCGCAGTTCAGCGAAGCTGAACCGCGTGCCATCAGCGTCGATCAGCGCATGGTCACCGACGACCCGGCCGATCGCCGCCTGGCTCGCGGCCAGTTCGGGATTCTCCGTGACGGGCACGGACCGGGCCGCAAGCAACGGCAGCAACCACAGCGCTGCAACCACGGCCGCCCGGAATCTCGTTTGCACTGAAGGCATGTCCCGACCGCCGTCCCGTCAGCCCGCCCCGGGGCCACAGGTGGCTGCACCCGCCCCCCGCAACAGCGGCACCCGCGTCTTGTCTCGCACCAAGCGACTCTCCCGGATCGGCTCGAGGCCGCGCGCCGCCACAGGGTGGCAGCAGCCCGAGCCGGGCGGTTGCGATCGATGGTACAACGGCGGGAGCCCGAAATGTGCCCGTGCACCGCGCAAGGGGGCTCAGGCTGAACGACAGGACCGGGACGAGGGAGCCGTCGCGTCGCATGTCCGCGACCGCGGCATCGGATGGGCGCCGTGGCCACTTCGGGCGCCCGACGCCCGTTCGATTCTGGAAATCCGGGTGCCGCGCCCGCGCACAGCCCTCTGTGCGCGGGCGCCTCGAGGTCACTTCAGCGGCCAGATCTCGGCCACGTACTTCCAGTTGACGAAGTAGTACAGCACGAAGGAGACGAAGAACACGCCCACGAGGACCACGGTACCCGGGATGTACAGCGTGCCCTGGTTGCCGTAGCTCGCGACGGCCGCCGCGGACTTGGCGCCGCTCACAGGCCCCAGTTGCACGGCCTCCTTGTCACCGATCTTGCGGCCGAACAGCACCGTGCAGACAACGGTTACGACGTACATCGCGCCGCCCAGAGCCGCCATGATCGCCGAGATGCCGTTCAGCGCCAGCATCAGGAACGCCGCCGGCGAGTACTGGAACTGCGTCAGCGCATCGGCAAAGGTGATGTCCCAGTGCCGCCGCGGCACGCCCAGCGTGCCCGCGCCCATCATGAACAGCGAGATTCCCGCCGCGCCGAGCCCGAAGATGTACGGCTGCAGCTTGGCCACCGTCGGGAAGATCACCTCACGACGGAAGATCAGCGGCAGGACGAGGTACGTGATCGCCATGAAGGCGAGCGTCGTACCGGTCACGACCGTCGCATGGAAGTGACCCGGCACGTAGAGCGTGTTGTGCATCGTCAGGTTGATCTGCTCCGTTCCGAGCACGACGCCCGTGATGCCGCCCAGGAAGCCGAAGTACACGAGCGACATGAACATGCCCGAGAACGCCGGGTTGCCCCATGGCGCCTTGCGCAGCCACTCGAACAGGCCCTTCGTGTAGCCCTTGGCGCGCTGCGCGGCCTCGATCGCGCCCGGCACGGTCATGCCGTGGATCATGCTGCCCATGACCGCCAGGTACATCGCATAGCTGGTATTGAAGATCTTCCAGCTCGAGCTGACACCCGGCTCCGCCAGCAGGTGGTGCGCGCTGGCGAGCTGCAGGAACAGGATGTACATCAGGTAGGCCGCACGGCTGACCTTCTCGGAGATCGGCTTGGCGCCCAGCACCATCGCACCGATGGCGTACCACACGGCCACGTGGGCCGAGACGTTGATCTGCTGGGAGGAATGGCCCATGGCCCACCACACCAGCTTG
>CAYWMY010000004.1:0-15397 GCA_964459405.1 uncultured Steroidobacteraceae bacterium
CGGGCCCGCGGACGGGCGCATTGCGGCTGACTCACTCGACGCGCACGGCGGCGGCGATGTCACCGCGCTCGTGATCCAGCAGCCGAATTTCTTCGGTGCGCTCGAGGATGTCGATGCGCTGACCGACTGGGCACATGCGCGCGGCGCGCTGGTGATCGCGGTCGTCAATCCCGTGTCGCTCGCGATCTTGAAGCCGCCCGGGCAATGGGGACACGATGGCGCCGATATCGTGGTCGGCGAGGGCCAGCCGCTCGGCGTACCGCTGTCGGGGGGCGGTCCCTACTTCGGCTTCATGACGACGCGCACGGAACACCTGCGCCAGATGCCGGGGCGCATCGTCGGACGCACCATCGACGCCGATTGCCGTGAGGGCTTCACGCTGACGCTGCAGGCGCGCGAGCAGCACATCCGGCGCGGCAAGGCGACTTCGAACATCTGCACCAACCAGGCGCTGCTGGTGACGGCCGCGACGGTGCATCTGTCCCTGCTGGGGCCGACGGGACTCGAGCGTGTCGCCGCCGCGAGTCACGCGCGCTGCAATCAGCTGGTCGCGGCGCTCAGGCGTACGCCCGGGGTCAGCCTCGCATTCGAGGGGCCGCGCTTCCACGAGGCCGTGCTGTGCCTCGACCGTCCCGTGGCGCCGGTGCTCGAGGCGCTGGCCGCGCAGGGCATCCTGGGTGGCGTGGACCTCGCGCCCTGGTATCCCGAGCTCGGTGATGCGCTGCTCGTCTGCGCGACCGAGACGCGCACCGACGCCGACATCGATGCCTATGCGACCGCACTCGGCGCCGTGCTCGCCGCGCCGCGCGCCAACTGACCGGAGAATCGAGACCATGCGACGCCAGGAAAAGACGATCTTCGAGCTGTCCCGGCCGGGACGCGGCACGCGCGCGCACTGGCCCGACGCGGCGGCGGCGGTGGATCTGCCCGAGGCACTGCGCCGGCGTTCGCCGGTGCCGCTGCCCGAAGTCGGCGAACTCGACGTGGTGCGGCACTACACGCGGCTGTCGCGCCTCAATTTCTCCATCGACACGCACTTCTACCCGCTCGGCTCGTGCACGATGAAGTACAACCCGAAGGCCTGCGATGCGCTCGCGACGCTGCCCGAGTCGCGCGGCCTGCATCCGCTGACGCCGGCGTCGCACAGCCAGGGACTGCTCGCCTGCCTGCACGAGCTGCAGGAGATGCTGAAGGCCGTGACGGGCATGCGCGGGGTGTCGCTGACGCCGATGGCCGGAGCGCAGGGCGAGTTCGCGGGCGTGGCCATGATCCGTGCCTATCACCTCGCGCGCGGCGACCACGGCCGCCGCGAGATCATCGTACCGACCGCCGCTCATGGCACCAATCCCGCAACCGCGGCGATGTGCGGCTATGCGATCCGCGAAGTGCCGGTCGGCGCGGATGGGGACGTCGACCTCGATGCGCTGCGTGCGGCCGTCGGTCCCGCGACCGCGGGCATCATGCTGACGAATCCCTCGACGCTCGGCGTGTTCGAGCGGCGCATCGAGGAAGTGTCGCGCGTCGTGCACGCGGCCGGCGGACTGCTGTACTACGACGGCGCGAACCTCAACGCGATCCTCGGCCGCGTGCGTCCCGGCGACATGGGCTTCGACGTCATCCACCTGAACCTGCACAAGACCTTCGCGACGCCGCACGGCGGGGGCGGCCCGGGATCCGGTGCGGTCGGCGTCAGCGAGCGGCTGCTGCCGTACATGCCGGTGCCACTGGTCGCGCACGAGGGCGATCGCTATCGCTGGCTCGACGAACGCGACCTGCCGCAGAGCATCGGCCGCCTGTCGGGCTTCGCCGGCAATACCGGCGTGCTGCTGCGCGCCTACGTGTACCTGCGGCTGCTGGGCTGGCAGGGCCTCGAGCGCGTGAGCGGCTTCGCGACGCTGAATGCCAACTACGTCATGGCGCGGCTGCACGCCGCGGGTTTCGATCTCGCCTATCCCTCGCGCCGTGCGAGCCACGAGTTCATCGTCACGCTGAAGCGTCAGGCGAAGGAACTCGGCGTCACCGCGCTCGACTACGCCAAGCGGCTGCTGGACCACGACGTGCACGCACCGACCACGTACTTTCCGCTGCTGGTGCCGGAGTGCCTGCTGATCGAGCCCACGGAGACCGAGAGCCGCGAGACGCTCGATGCTTTCGTCGAGGCCATGATCGCGATCGATGCCGAGGCCCGGGCGAATCCCGACCACGTGCGCTCGGCGCCGCACAGCACCGTGGTGCGCCGGCTCGACGACGTGCGCGCCTCGCGTCAGCCCGACATCGTCTGGCGGGCACCGGGCGCACCGCCCGCGGCGGCGGGCTGAGCGGCAGCCGGAGCCGCAGCGCTCAGCGACCGGACCGGGCGGCGCCGCGGCCGTGTGCTCAGGCGGCGTCCGCGCGCGCCACGAGCGGCAGGATCGGCGCGAGCCAGCGGCGGGTTTCCTCGATCGTGAGCCCCTTGCGCGCGGCGTAGTCGACCAGCTGGTCTTCGCCGATGGTGCCGATCGTGAAGTAGTGCGCACCGGGGTGCGCGAAATACCAGCCCGACACCGACGCGGTGGGGTACATCGCGTAGCTCTCCGTCAGCGTCATGCCCGTGGCGCGCTCGACATCGAGCATGCGCCACAGCGTGCCCTTGTCGGTGTGGTCCGGGCAGGCGGGGTAACCCGGCGCGGGCCGGATACCGCGGTACCGTTCCGCGATGAGTTCGTCGTTGCTGTACGCCTCGTCCGGCACATAGCCCCACCACTCACGCCGCACCTGCAGGTGCAGCCACTCGGCAGCGGCCTCGGCCAGTCGGTCCGCGAGTGACTGCAGCAGCAGCGCGCCGTAGTCGTCGTGCGCGGCCGCGTACTCCGCGAGCAGCTTCTCGATGCCGATTCCGGCAGTCACCGCGAAGGCGCCGAACCAGTCGGCTTTGCCGGACGCGCGCGGGGCGAGGAAATCGGCCAGTGAACGCTGCGGCTGGCCGGGCTGGGGCGTCTTCTGCTGGCGCAGCTGGGGCAGGCGCCAGGCGACCTGTTGCCGGCTCGTGTCGCTGTAGACCTCGATGTCGTCACCGACGCTGTTGGCGGGAAACAGGCCCACGACCGCGCTCGCGCGCAGCGAGTGCTCGGCGATGAGACGCTCGAGCAGCCGCTGGGCGTCGTCGAACAGCGCGCGGGCGGCGGGACCGCGTGTCGCGTCGTCGAGCACGGCCGGGAACCGGCCCGTGAACTCCCAGGCATTGAAGAACGGCATCCAGTCGATGAAGGGCAGCAGGCTCGCGAGCGGGATGTCGTCGAGCCGCTGGATACCCGGCCGGCGCGGCACGGGGGGCTCGTAGGCGGCCCAGTCGAGCACCAGCCGGTGGGCGCGGGCCTCCTCGAGGCTCACGCGTGCGGCCCGCGAAGGTTTGCCCGCGTGCTGCTCGCGCCGGCGCTCGTGCTCAGCCTCGATCTCGGCGACGTAGGCTTCGCGGGTACCCTCGCCAATCAGCTTCTGGCACACGCCGACGGCGCGCGAGGCGTCCTTGACGTAGACGACGGGCCCTGGATATTCGGGGTCTATGCGCACGGAGGTGTGCGACGGCGAGGTCGTCGCACCGCCGATCAGCAGCGGGATCTTGAGGCCACGACGGCGCATCTCGGCCGCGAAACGCACCATCTCGTCGAGCGACGGCGTGATCAGGCCGGACAGGCCGATCATGTCGGCGCCGTGGCGCTCGGCTGCCTCGAAGATCTTCTCGGCCGGCACCATGACGCCGAGGTCGAAGATCTCGAAGTGGTTGCACTGCAGGACCACGCCGACGATGTTCTTGCCGATGTCGTGCACGTCGCCCTTGACAGTGGCGAGCACGATGCGGCCCTTGGACGGCGCGGCGCCGCCGCCGGCCTGCTGCATGTAGGGCAGCAGCTGCGCGACCGCCTTCTTCATGACGCGCGCGGACTTGACGACCTGCGGCAGGAACATGCGCCCCGAGCCGAAGCGGTCGCCGACGACGTTCATGCCGTCCATCAGCGGCCCTTCGATGACCGCGAGCGCCGATCCCAGCGCCTCGCGTGCGGCATCGGTGTCCACCGCGACGTGCTCGTCGATGCCGTGCACCAGCGCATGCTGCAGCCGCTCGGCCACGGGCCAGCTGCGCCAGGCGAGGTCCTGCTCGGGCGCACGACTGGCGCCACCGCGGTACTGCTCGGCGATCGCGAGCAGCCGCTCGGTGGCGTCGGGCCGCCGGTTCAGGATCACGTCCTCGACGCGCTCGCGCAGGTCGGGCGGCAGATCGTCGTACAGCGCGAGCTGCGTGGCGTTGACGATGCCGAGATCGAGACCCGCCGCGATCGCGTGGTACAGGAACACGGAGTGCATGGCCTCGCGCACGCGATCGTTGCCGCGGAACGCAAACGACACGTTGCTGATGCCGCCGCTCACGTGCGCGTGCGGACACGCCGCGCGGATGCCTCGTGTCGCCTCGATGAAGGCGAGGCCGTAGGCATCGTGCGCCTCGATGCCCGTCGCCACGGCGAACACGTTCGGATCGAAGATGATGTCTTCGGGCGGGAACGACACCTGCTCCGTGAGCAGCTTGTAGGCGCGTTCGCAGATCGCGACCTTGCGATCCGCGGTCTCGGCCTGGCCCTGTTCATCGAAGGCCATGACGACGACGGCCGCGCCGTACCGCCGCAGCTCGCGCGCCTGCGCGAGGAACGTGGCTTCGCCTTCCTTCAGGCTGATCGAGTTCACGACGGACTTGCCGGGCAGGCACCTGAGGCCGGCCTCGATGACGCTGAAGCGCGAGGAATCCAGCATGACCGGGACGCGGGCGATGTCGGGCTCGCCGGCGAGCAGGTGCAGGAAGCGGGTCATGACCGCTTCCGAGTCCAGCATGCCTTCGTCCATGTTGATGTCGATGAGCTGCGCGCCGCCCGTGACCTGTTCACGCGCCACGTCGAGCGCAGCGGCGAAATCGCCCGCCTCGATCAATCGGCGGAAGCGCGCCGAGCCGGTCACATTGGTGCGTTCGCCGACGTTGACGAAGCGCACGCTGTCGTCGAGCGTGAAGGCCTCGAGACCCGCGAGCCGCAGTCGCGGTTCGGGCTTCGCCGGGACGCGCGGTGGCCGGCCCGCCATGGCCTGTGCGATGGCGGCGATGTGCGCGGGCGTAGTCCCGCAGCAGCCGCCGACCGCGTTCACGAGCCCGGCGTCGGCGAATTCGCTCAGGATGGCCGCCGTGATCTCCGGTGTCTCGTCATAGCCGCCGCAGGCGTTGGGCAGGCCCGCATTGGGATAGACGCACACGCGGGTGTCGGCCACGCGCGCGAGCTCGGCGATGAACGGGCGCAGCTCTGCACCACCGAAGGCGCAGTTCAGGCCGACCATCAGCGGCCGCGCGTGCCGGATCGAGTTCCAGAGCGCCTCCACGGTCTGGCCGCAGAGATTGCGGCCCGATGGATCGGTCACGGTGCCCGAGATCACGACCGGGATCTCGACGCCGAGTGTCTCGCGTACGCGGTCGATGGCGTAGATCGCGGCTTTCGCGTTCAGCGTGTCGAAGATGGTCTCGATCAGCAGCAGGTCGGCGCCACCCTCGAGCAGCGCGGTCGCGGCCTCCTGGTAGGTCGTGACGAGCGCATCGAAGCTGATGCCACGCTTGGCGGGATCGTCGACGTCCGTGGCGAGCGACGCCGTGCGGTTCGTGGGGCCCAGGGAGCCCGCGACGAAGTGCGGCCGCCCCGTAGCGGCCGTCGCGGAGTCGGCAGCCTCGCGCGCGATGGCCGCGGCACGCCGGTTGATTTCGCCCACGAACGCCTCGAGCCCGTAGTCCCCGAGGGACGGTGCGTTGGCGTTGAAGCTGTTGGTCGAGACGATGTCGCAGCCGGCTTCGAGGTAGGCGCGGTGGATGCCCGCGATGACCTGCGGCTGCGTGAGGTTCAGCACGTCGTTGGCGCCGCGGAGGTCGTGCGGCCAGGCCGCGAACCGCTCGCCGCGATAGGCGGCCTCGTCGAGACCGTGCGTCTGGATCATGGTGCCCATGGCGCCATCGAGCAGCACGATGCGCTCGTCGAGCAGCTGGTGCAGGCAGGCGAGGCGGTGTTCGCGGGTAATCATTTCGTATCTGGCCTCACGCCGCGGCGGCCGCGCGCAGCCCGAGCGCGTGGCAGACGGCATAGCTGAGATCGGCACGGTTCAGGGTGTAGAAGTGGAACTCCCGCACGCCATGGCGCTGCAGGGTCTGCACTTCCTCGATGGCGACGGCGGCCGCAATGAGTCGATGCGTTTCGGGATCGTTGTCGAGACCTTCGAAGCGTCGCGCCAGCGCCGCGGGCATGGTCGCACCGCAGCGCGCGGCGAAACGCTGCACCTGTGTGAAGCGCGTGATCGGCAGGATGCCCGGCACGATCGGCACCGTGATGCCGGCACGGGCACAGGCATCGCGGAATCGCAGCCAGATCCCCGTGTCGAAGCAGAACTGCGTCACGGCGCGCGAGGCGCCCGCGTCGATCTTGGCCTTGAGGTAGTCGAGATCCGCCGCCGCGCTCGGCGCCTCCGGGTGGACCTCCGGATAGGCCGCGACCGTGATGTCGAAGTCGCCCATGCCGCGCAGGCCCCCCACCAGATCCACGGCGTAGTGGAAACCGTCGGGATGCGGCACGTAAGCCGCGCTGCCGGCCGGCGGGTCGCCTCGCAGCGCCACGATGTGCCGGACGCCCTCGTCCCAGTACCGGCGGGCGATGTCGAGCACCTCCGCGCGCGGGGCACCGACGCAGGTCAGGTGCGGTGCGACGCACAGATTCGTCTGATGCCTGAGCCGCGAGACCAGCGCATGGGTGTGATCACGCGTCGAGCCGTCCGCCCCGTAGGTCACCGACACGAACCGCGGCCCGAGCGGCGCGAGCTGCAGCACGGACTGCCACAGGCTCTCGGCCATGGCGGCGGTCTTCGGCGGAAAGAATTCGAAGGACACGACGGGCGCGCCGTGGCTGGCGGCCAGCGTCGGTTCCGGCTGTGGCGTGCTCGATGATGCGTGCACTTCGGGTCCTCGGCGGCAACGGGTCCGCATCTTACAACGGGTCTCGATGGGCCCGGCGGGAAGCCCGTCACCGGAATGCCTCACCTTCGGGCAGGAATACGATAGCGCTCACCGAGTGGGTCAAGGCTGCTAAAGTTGCGCTGCATGGCGCCATTCCTGAGATCGTTTGCACCATGACGGGCGCCGGAGGCGACAAATGTCGACGCTCAAGATCGCGATCGACCGTACGGATGCGAAGATCCTGCAGCTGCTGGCCCGCGAGGGGCGCATCAGCTGGCGTGACCTCGCTGAACGGGTCGGCTTGTCGCTGACACCGACGCTGCGCCGCGTCCGGCGGCTGGAGGAGTCCGGGCTCATCACGGGCTACGGCGCGCGTTTCGACGAGGAGCGCCTCGGTCTCGGCATCACGATGTTCATCTCGGTCACACTGGACCGCCAGATCGAGGAGACGTTGAAAGTGTTCGAACGCCGCATCGCCGATGTTCCGGAAGTCATGAGCTGCCACCTCATGACGGGCGAGGCGGACTACCTGCTGCGCGTGGTGGTGGCAGACCTCGCGACCTATCAGCGTTTCATGCTCGATGTGCTGACGCGCATACCCGGCGTCTCGCACATCCAGTCGAGTCTCGCGATCAAGCCCGTGTTCCAGCGCTCCACGCCGCCGATGCCACGGGCTCGCTGACCGGTCCGCGCCGCGGGCCACGAGGTCCGGCCCCCGGAATCACTCGGCAATGATCCGCCGCTGCATGAGCGCGTCGATCACGGAGCGGATCGCCAGGTTCTCGTCGACCACGCGATAGACGTGCTCGCAGATCGGCATCTCGACGCGCAGCCGCTGCGCGACCCTGAACACCGCCCGCGCCGCGTGCACGCCCTCGACGACCTGGCCGATGTCGGCGACGGCCTGGGACACCGTGGCGCCGCGCGCGAGCGCGAGACCGAAGCGGCGGTTGCGGGACTGGTCGTCGGTGCAGGTCAGCACGAGATCACCGAGACCCGCGAGCCCCATGAAGGTGTCGCGGTCGGCGCCCAGTGCTTCGCCGAGCCGGACCATCTCGGCGAGCCCGCGCGTGATCAGCGCCACGCGCGTATTGGCGCCGTAGCCCAGGCCGTCGGAGATGCCCGTCGCGATCGCGACGACGTTCTTCACCGCGCCGCCGATCTCGACGCCGGCCATGTCGGGCTGGGTATAGGCGCGGAAATTCTGTGCCGAAATGCTGGTTGCGAGGTCATAGGCGAAACGCTCGTCGGGACTCGCGATCGCGATCGCGGTCGGCAGTCCCATCCCGACTTCACGCGCGAAAGTGGGTCCCGACAGCACAGCGACGGGGATGTCGGCACCCAGCACCTCTGCCGCGACCTCATGCGGCAGCTTGCCGGTCTCGTGCTCGAATCCCTTCGTCGCCCACGCGATGCGCGCGCCCGGCGGGAGGTGGGGACGAAGCTGCTGCAGCACGCTGCGGAAGCCGTTGCTCGAGACCGCGACCAGTACGTCGCCCGCCGCCGAGAGCGCCCGGCAGAGGTCCGGCTCGACCGTGAGCTGCGGCGGGAACTCGGCACCGGGCAGGTAGCGCTGGTTGCGACGTTCGCGCGCGATGCGCTCCGGCTCGTCCTCTGCGCGGCCCCAGAGGATCGTCGGCCGGCCCGCGCGCGCGAACTGGATCGCGAGTGCCGTGCCCCAGGAGCCCGCACCGACGACGACCATCGGTGAGTGCAGTGGCATGCCGTCGTCGCAGTCCGGTCAGTTGATCTGCGTCGGCTGCGTCGGCTGCGTCGCCGCGCCGCGCGCCGCCTGTTCCTGCAGCGAGCGATCGAAGATCGCGTCGAAGTTGACCGGTGGCAGGAAGAACGGCGGGAAGCCGCCCTTGGAGATCAGTTCCGACACCACCTGGCGCGCATAGGGGAACAGCACGTTCGGCGCAAAGGCCCCGAGGATGCGCCGCGTGTCATCGGCCGCGTAGCCGCGCACCACGAAGACGCCCGCCTGCTTGACCTCGACGAGATAGACGGGAATCTCTCCTGTCTTGGCCTCGAGCGTGACCGTCAGCACTACTTCGTGAACGTCTCCGCCCAGGCTGTTTGTCGCCGAGCTCAGATTCAGGCCCACCTTGGGGTCCTGCGACTGCGCGGGTATGAACGGTCCCTGCGGCGCTTCGAACGACACGTCCTTGACGTAGACGTTCTGCAGAGCGATGCCCGGGGCGCCAGGCGCGGCGGCTTCGCCGTTGGGAAGATTCTGCTCAGACATGGAGAGGTCCTTTGTCGCTAACGATCGGTCGAGAGGGGAATGGAGGCGCGTTCAGCCGGCCAGCAGCGGATCGAGACCACCGGCGGCATCGAGCGCGTGCAGGTCGTCGCAGCCACCCACGTGGCGCGCACCGATGAAGATCTGCGGCACTGTGGTCCGGCCGCTCGCGGCGATCATTTCCTCGCGACGCTCCGGCACAGCTTCGATGTCGAACTCCGTGAAGGCCGCGCCCTTGCGCTCGAGCAGCGCCTTGGCGCGAGCGCAGTACGGGCACCAGGACTTCGTGTAGATGCGGATCTCGGGCTGCGGCATGTTCAACCCTTCACGAGCGGCAGGTTGTCCTGGCGCCAGGCGGCGAGGCCGCCGCGCAGGTTCAGCACCTGCTTGAAGCCCAGCCGGGTCAGGTGGCGCGCGGCGGAGCCCGACGTCAAGCCGGTCTCGCAGCAGGTGATCACGGTCTTGTCCTTGAACCGGGCCAGCGCCTCCGCGCCCGCCGCGATGTCGCTGCCCGGGACGTTGCGCGCGTTGCCGATGTGTCCGCCCTTGAAGTCGCCGCTCGCGCGGACGTCCACGAGGATCGCGCCCTGGTTCACCAGGCGCACGGCTTCCATGGGGCTCACGGCCGCGAAAGTCCGCGCCTGCACGCGTACCTCATAGGCGAGCGTGACCACCAGCATGCAGATCGCCAGGGCGACGAGGTACGGGTGGTTGATGACGAATTCCAGCAGGCGATCCATGGGACACGGGTCCGGAAAAGGGCGCGCAGTATATCAGCCCGCAGGCTGCCACCGGCCGATGACCATGACCCCGGCACTCGCGGCACCGCGGGACAACGGTCTGGTGCGCGGGCGGGCCGCGAAGCCGTGAGCTGGCGCACGCGGCGGTATCAGCCCGGGTGCGGGGGCACCGGCGCATCGTCGCGAGGTGCCCGGGGGCGACGCAGCGTTGCGTGGCGGTTACCATCTGCGCTCTCGATCGCCGTCACTCTCCATGCATCTTTTCGCGCTGATCCTGCTGTCGCTCATGCTTCTGCCCGGTGCCGTGCATGCGGCGCAACAGAAGAGCCCGGAGGCCGATCTGGCGCGCGTCCGGGAACGGATCGGCACGCTGCAGAAGTCGGTGCGCGAGGACCTCGCCCGGCGCGACCGGCTGGCCGTGCAGCTGCGCGAGGCCGAAGCCCGGGTCGGCGAGGCGTCGAAGCGGCTCGCGGCGGTACGCGCCGAAATCCGTGCCAGCGATCGCCGGCTCGCGGAACTCAAGGCCGAACGGCAGGAGAATGAGCGCCTGCTCGTCACCGAGCGCGACGCGCTCGCCGGCCAGCTGCGCGCGGCGTACGTCAACGGTCGTGAGGAGCAGCTCAAGCTGCTTCTGAATCAGCAGGATGCAGCGGCGATGGGGCGCATGCTCGTCTATTACGGCTACCTCGGCAGGGCACGCGCGGACCGGATCGGGCGCATCGAGGCCGCCGTCCAGCGCCTCGAGCAGCTGGACGTCGAGGAGCGCGAGGCGCGCGCCGTGCTCGACCGGCTGGCAAAGGATCAGCAGCGCGAGGTGCGCGCGTTCGACAGCGCCCGCGCCCAGCGTCGGGCGGCGCTCCGCGAGGTGAATTCGCAGATCCGCAGCCGCAAGGACAGCCTTGCCAGGCTCCGCCGCGAGGCGGCGGGTCTGCAGCGGCTCGTCGAGGACCTGCGGCGCCGGCTGCCGGACATTCCACCCCCCGAGAGCGGCCTGCCGTTCGAGCGCGTGCGCGGCCGCCTGCCCTGGCCGGTGGCGGGCCGCATCGTCGAGACCTTCGGGTCGCCGCGCGGGGGTGGTCTGCGCTGGAACGGGCTGCTGATCGCGGCCGAGCGCGGCGCCGAGGTCAAGGCGCCCTACGCAGGCCGCGTGGTGTACGCGGACTGGCTGCCGGGGCTGGGTCTGCTGCTGGTCATCGACCACGGCGGCAGTTATCTGAGCCTGTACGGGCACAACGAGCAGATCTACAAGGCGGCGGGTACGGCGGTCCAGGCGGGCGAAGTCATCGCCAGCGTGGGCGATTCCGGCGGGCGCGACACACCGGCACTGTATTTCGAGATCCGCCGCGGCGCGCGGGCGATCGATCCGCGGCCCTGGTTCGGGCGCTCCGGACCCTGATCGCCGCGGGGTGAGGCCCCGTCCGGGCCCGCCGCGGGGCGCCTCCAGGCGGCCTGCGCACGCACTCCAGCCGATGCCGGCCTGCCGCTCCACACGGCGCTCCCGAGGGCCGCGTTGCCTGTGTTCACGCGTGCAGGTGTCACGCCGGCGAGATGACATAGTCCCGGGAAACTGCGGGCCGCCTCACAGCCGCCGTTCGAGGGATCGGTGAGCATGACAACCGCGCTGGTTCTTGCGGTCCGGGTGTCACCGATGCTGGATTCATCACCTCTCAAGGCCGTCATTCCCACGCATCTGGGCGGCGCGCGGCCGTCGCTGGATCCCTACAGTCACCTGCTCAGGGTCGTGGTTCCCGGTGTGGCGGGAATCGCCGTATACGATGCCCGCGGCACGCCTCTGTGGGTGTGCAGCGAGTACCTCGGCCCGGATCCGCAGCCGCTGGTCGAGGTCGCGCTGCAGGACGTGCCGCCGCTGACGACGGCCGAGATCGATGGCTTCATGCGTGATCACCAGGGTTCGCCGGCCTATGTTTTCCGGATTCGCGACGATCATGGTGTGGTCGTCGCGGTCTGCTGTCTGATCATGCGGGAAGCCACCGATCGCCCGTACTCGCTGATCCAGGGGCTGGTCCGGCCCGTGCTCGAGTGTCTTCGGCGGGAACTCGACGCCCGCGCCAGCGTCGGTGTGCTCGCCCGGAACCTCGAGGCCCACGATCACGATCTCGCACTGCTGCTGGACATGCCCGGTGAGGCCTGCGCGGGTGACGAGCTCGGCGTGCTGACGCAGAAGTGCGCCGACCACCTCGGCTGTGAACTCGCGGCGCTGGTCGTCCCGGAGCGCGCGATCGCACTGTGCCGGGCGGCCGCGGGCGTCAAGCCGCGACTCAATCTGCTGACCCATACGCATCGCCAGCTGCTGAGCTGGGCGCAACTGCAGCGTCGCGCCCTGGTCATCAACCGGTTCGCGCCGCCTTCCGGCCCCGAGGCGTTGCCGCCGTTCCGCATCCTGTCGCTGCCGGTGCAGCATCCGTCGGGACGCCTGATGGGCTTCCTGGCGCTGTTCCGCGCGGAGCAGGCCCCGGAATTCACGCTCAAGGATGAACAACTCGTGGGCCTCATCGCGCGCCGCATGGCCGCGACGCTGATCGCCAACTTCGATCCGCTGACAGGGCTGCTGACACGCGCGGCACTGGCCGGACAGGTCCAGGCGGTGCTGATGACGGACACTCGCGCCGCACCGCACGCGGTGCTGTACCTCGACGTCGACGCGCTGCATGCGGTCAACGAGACGCTCGGGATGCAGGCCGGCGACGAGGTGCTGGGCAAGATTGCCGAAGTGCTGCGCCGCCGGCCGCGGTCAAACGCGCTCTCCGGGCGCCTCTCCGGGGACCGCTTCGCCGTGTTCCTGCCCGGCTGCAGCGCGGCCGAGGCCGTCGCCGTGGCCGAGCTGATCCAGGAGCAGTGCGCCGGGATCAGCTGTCCGGGGGGTGACGAGCCCGTGCCGGTGTCGCTCAGCATCGGCGTGGCCGAAGTGCCCGAGGGACCGTCGGCCTTCGATCACGCTCTGGCGCAGGCCGAGGTCGCCTGCAAGAGCGCCAGGCTTCAGGCGCGCGGGTCCGTCCAGGTTCATCAGCGAAGCGCTCAGGCGGCCCTCGCGGATCCAGCCGAGGCCGCGCTGCTCGGGCAGCTCCAGGCCGCGCTCGACCGGCATGGATTCACGCTCTTCGCGCAGCCGATGCAGCCACTGCAGCCGCTTGCGGGCGCGCCGCCGCAGCCGTGCTTCGAGCTGCTGCTGCGCCTGAAGGACACCGGTCGCGAGACCGTGGGACCGGCGAAATTCCTGGCCGTGGCGGCACGTCATGGTCTCATGACACGCATCGACCAGTGGGTTGTGAACGAAGTGCTGCGCACCCTGCGGTCGCACGCCACGGCGCTTGCCGGTGGCACGGTGCGGTTTGCGATCAACCTGTCGGCCAGCGCGGTCGGCGATGAATCGTTCCACGCCTTTCTCGAGGCGCGGATTCGCGACAGCGGTGTCCCGCCCGCGATGCTCTGCTTCGAGATCGCCGAGTCGACCGCTGCAGCGAGCCTGTCCCGGGTCGACCGTCTGCTGCAGCGTCTGCGGCTGCAGGGCTGCAGCTTCGCTCTCGACGACTTCGGAACCGGCCTGTCCTCGCTCGCGCATCTCCGGACGTTGCCGGTCTCGCTGCTCAAGATCGATGGCGCGCTGGTGCGCGAGGCGAGCACCAGTCAGCGCACCGAGGCCATGGTGCGCGCGATCGCGCAGCTGGCCCACGCGATGGGCATGGAAACGGTGGCGGAGTGCGTCGAGAGCGACGAGTCGCGAACCCGCATGGCCACGCTGGGAATCGACTACGGCCAGGGGTTTGCCATCGGCCGGCCGGTTCCGCTCGACGAGGTGCTCGCCGATCTCGCGCTGTACGGCGCCGTGGCGGGCTGGAGCTGAGCGCCGCTGCCTCGGCGCGTGGCCCGGCACCCGCAGGAACTCCCGGCGCTACCATGGGGTCGTTGCTCAATCGGGCTCTAACGCCGGCATGAAACGCCATCTCCCACTGCCCGCACTGCTGCTCGGTGCCGCCCTCGGATGCGCGCTCGCGCTGGCCATGGGCGTGCGGACCGCTCGAGAACCGAAGCCCGTGATCGCCGCGACGCCGGAGTCACGGCGGTTCGCGGAGGTGCTCGCGCGTGTGCAGGAGTCCTACGTCGAGCCAATCGATGAAGCGCAGTTGCTGCAGCTTGCGGCGCGGGGCGTGGTGACCAGCCTCGATCCTCACTCCAGCCTGCTCGACGCAACGGACTTCGAGGACCTGCGCGCGAATGCCGCGGGTGTCTACACGGGCATCGGCCTCGAGGTCGCGGTCGCCGATGCGGCTCTCACGGTCATCGCGCCGATCGAGGATTCGCCGGCGGCGCGGGCCGGATTGCTGGGCGGCGACGTGCTGGTCGCGGTGGACGGGCGCCCACTGCGCGGCACCGATCTCGCCCTGGCGGTCAAGCGTCTGCGCGGACCGCAGGGCAGCGTGGTGCGGCTGACCGTGGAGCGCCGCGGGGTCGAGGAACCGCTGCAGGTCTCCGTACGCCGCGGCCGTGTCGATCTGCACACCGTGCGTGAAGAACTGCTGCCCGGAGGAGTGGGTTATGTGCGGGTGCGCTATTTCAGCGAGCGCAGCGTGACGGAGCTGCGCCAGGCCGTGAAACGTCTCGAGGCCGCGAATCAGGCACCGCTCGGCGGTCTGGTGCTCGATCTGCGCGACAATCCCGGCGGCGCGCTCGAGGCCGCGAGCGGCACGGCGGACCTTTTCCTGGACCGCGGCCTCATCGTCAGAGGCTCCGGCCGGACGCCCGCAGCGGAGTTTGCCGTCTCGGCGCGCGACGGCGACCTGCTGGCCGGTGCGCCGCTCGTGGTGCTGGTCAACGGCGGTTCGGCCTCAGCCGCGGAGATCGTGGGCGGCGCCCTGCGCGATCACGGGCGCGCGGTGCTCATCGGTCGTCCGACCTTCGGCAAGGCATCGGTCCAGACGCTGCTGCCGCTGTCGGACGGCCACGCGCTGAAGCTCACGACCTCCCGTTACCATCTGCCCTCGGGCGCCTCGATCCACGAACGGGGGCTGCAGCCCGACGTGCTGGTGCCCCGGCAGAACGCGCCGGATCCGGCGGCGACCGGAGCGTCGCGGCTCGTCGATCGCGACCACGAGGTGCGCCTCGCGCTTGGCGTGCTGAGTGCCGGCAGGCATCGCCACGCTGCCGGCTACCCCGAGTTGCGGTGAGCTGGACCATGCACCAGACCATGGCACATGGGACGGCGGAGACTCGCGGGGCGCAGCGCCCCGCGGGTGGCGCGGAGCGCGCAAAGGCGCGGGCGCCGGTCGGGACGATTCCGGGCAGCGCACTGTGCAGCATCGAGCGTGTCGACTGGCTGCTGCTGGCACTGTCGACGCTGTACCTGCTGGCCGGCGGGAGTCCTCTGCCGCAGCCGTGGCTGGCCGCCGGCAC
>CAYWMY010000004.1:15407-25053 GCA_964459405.1 uncultured Steroidobacteraceae bacterium
CCGCGCTGCTCGTGACCCTGCGCCTGCCGCGGTTCGCCCGACTCGATGCGCGTCATCGCCTGTGGCTCACGGTGGCCGCGATGGTGCTGTTGGTGGCGGTGGTCGCTTCCCAGACCGGCGGGCTGCGCAGCACGCTGACCAACCTGTTCCTGCTGCCCGTGGTGCTGGCCGCCGCGACGCTCGGCGGCGCGGCGACCGTGAGCGCGCTGCTGGCCGTTGCCGCTGCGCTCGTCGTGCTGCATGTCCCGGGCGCTGAACCGGGCCGTACGCCGGTTGTATTCGCCGTGGCCGTCGGCGCCGAGTTCCTGCCGCTGGTACTCGTGGGCTACCTCGCGCAGCGCCTCGCGGCCTCGCTGCGGACCGCCGAGCACCGGCTCCGCGAGCTTGCCGAACTGGATCGCCATACGGGCCTGCTGAACATGCAGACTTTCAACGAACAGCTCGCGCGCGAGTGTGCCCGGGTGTCCGCCGAGGGCGGCAGGTTCGCGTTGCTGATGCTCGACGTCGAGGGCCTGCAGCAGCTCAACGACGCCTACGGCTATGCCACGGGGAACCTGGCGCTGAAGACGGTCGCCGACGCCGTGCAGCGTACGATCCGCGCAAGCGATCTCGCCGGGCGATTTGGCGGCGACGAATTCGCGGTTGTGATCGCAGACGCTAATCCGGAACTCGCCGAGGTCGTGGCACAGCGGCTGCGCAACACCGTTCATCACAGCCTGTTCCCCGCCGCGGGCAGGATGCTGCGGGTCACGGTCAATGTCGGCTGCGCATCCTTCCCGCGCGACGCGCGGAATCTCCGTGACCTGCTGGCGACAGCGAACCGGCGCATGCGGCAGGACAAGGAACTGCGCAGGCGGGTAGACGCGGGGCGCAGCTGAGTCCGTGCCTCGGGCCGCCAGCCCTGCGTCGCGGCGGCGATGCGACGGCTGCCCCTGTTTCGCCGTGGTCGCGCTGCGGCACAATTCACCCCCATGGCAACGACACCGCGCGGCTACCTCGAATCCTGCAGCATCACGGCATCACCGCAGGCCGTCTGGCGCGCACTCGTCGATCCCGCGCTCCTGTCGCGCTGGCTCGCGAACGCCGCCACAGTCGACCCGCGACCCGGCGGCCTGTATCGCATCGAACACGCGCATGCCGGCCGGCGTGAGGCCCACATCGACCTCTTCGAGCCGCCGCGCCGCCTGCGCCTGATCCACTTCGTGCAGCCGGACTGGCCGGCAACGGCGGATGTCGCGCCGGTCGACGACCTGCTGGTGGTGCAGCGGGCCGATGCGACCGTGGTGCGGGTGCTGGGTTCCGGCGTCCCCGCCGATCCAGCCTGGGATCCGGTGCTGCGTCGCTGGCGTGGCTCGTGGGTGGTCGGTCTCGCCATGCTGAAGAAGATGCTCGAGGACCCCGCGGGCCCGGCGGGCACGGTCTGGCGATGAGGCGCGTGCTGTTGCTGATGCTGGCCTTCGCGTGGCCGGCGATGCCGCATGCCGAAGTGCTGGCGCTGGTTGGCGGCACGGTGCTCGACGGCACAGGCGGTCCGGCGCTGCACGACGGGGTGGTCGTGATCGACGGTGAGCGCATCCTCGCCGTCGGCCCGGCCGCTTCGACGCCGATACCGGACGGCGCGACCCGTATTTCGACGGAAGGCATGACCGTGCTGCCCGGCCTGTGGGATCTGCAGGCCAATCTGATGCGTCTTGGCCACGCTGATGAGCGCCGCTGGAACGAGTTGTACGTGCCGCTCGCGGACCGCATCGTGATGCCGCTCGCGGCGCGCGAGCTGCTGCTCGCGGGCGTGACCAGTGCGCGCGATGCCGGCAGCCCGCTGTCCGCGGCGACCACCACGCGGGACCGTATTGCGTCGCATCGCATCGACGGCCCGACGCTGTACGTGCCGGGTCCGCGACTGACAAAGACATCGGCTCCACATGCCGCGGCCTGGCAGTGGCAGGTCAGGGACGCGGCGGACGCTGTGGCGAAGGTCAGGCAGCTCGCCGCCGCTGGCGTGGACTATGTGCTGCTCGCCGACCTCGACCAGTGGTCTGCTGCGGAGCTGCTCGCCGCGGTCGACACCGCACGGCTCCACGACCTGCCGGTCCAGGTGATCGTGCGGCGTGCCGCGGAGGTGGAGCGCGCGCTGGCCGCCAACGTGGACGGCCTGCTCGGCGACGGACCCGCAACGGTGTTTCCCGACAACGTCGTGCTCGCACTGCGCGGCCACGCCGGGAGTACGGGGCGCCGGCCGTTCGCATGGTCGCCGGCCATCTCCGCGGTGATGAATTTCGAGGTGCTGCGCGCCGACCCGGAACCGCTCGACGATCCGCGCCTGCTGGCGGCCGCGCCCGCGATCATCGCGCGCGACGTGCGCAGCTCCCTCGCGGATCTCGGCCGCGTCACGTGGTACGACATGCCGTCGATGCGGCGGGCGAACCAGTGCACCAAGCTCGCGCAGCTGCGCGATGCCGGCGTGCTGCTGCTGATCGGGTCGAATGCGGGCGCTCCGGCACAGTTCCACAGCGGCGCGACGGCCGGCGAGATCATTGCGTGGGTGCGCGAGTGCGGCATCGATCCGCATGTGGCCATCCGCGCGGCGACGCTGGACGCAGCCTTCGCAATGGGCGCCTCGGCCCAGAGCGGCTCGATCACGCCGGGCAAGTATGCGGACGTCATCGCGGTCTACGGTGACGTGCTGCGCCAGATCGAACGCCTGACCGATCTTGCGGTCGTAATCCGGCGCGGGCGTCGTTACAGGTAGATCGTGGATCGTGACCACGATTGGCGCCGGCTGCGGAGGGAGGCAGATCCGATGACCCGTTTTATCCTGCGCGCCGTGATTGCGGCACTCGGCCTGTGGCTGGCCACCGAGTGGGTCGACGGCGTCACGATCGATTCGCCGACGACGCTGCTGCTGGCCGGCGCACTGCTCGGGGTCGTGAACGCCGTGGTGCGACCGCTTCTCGTCGTGCTGACGTTGCCGTTCACGATACTGACGCTCGGGCTGTTCCTGCTCGTCGTGAATGCGGCGATGCTGGGGCTCGTCGCCGCGCTGCTCGACGGCATGCGCGTCGCGGGCTTCGGGGCCGCGTTCTGGGCCGCGCTGCTCGTGAGCCTCGTCAGCGCCCTCGGTTCGATGATCTTCGGTCCGCGTGGCCGCATCAGCGTTTCGATCAGACGGGACTGATGCGCCGTCGCGGCCAGTAGCCGCCCAGGATCGCGATCGCGGCCAGCACGACCAGCATGCCGGCGATCTGCGTCGAAGACAGCGTCTCTCCGAGCAGCGCCCAGCCTGCGATGGCCGCGACGGCGGGAGTGACGTAGCCATAGCTGCCCACCACCGCCGGCGTCGTGCTCACGATCAGGTGGCCGTAGGCCGTGAAGGCCACGCAGGAGCTGAACACGATCAGCCACAGCACGGCCAGCATGCCCGGCAGCGTCCAGTGGAGTTCGGCCGCCTCGCCCGCGGCGAGCCCCGCCGCCATCATCAGCACACCTCCGATCAGCATCTGCAGGGCCGCCAGCATCATGGGCGCGAGACGCGTTTCGTGGTTGCGCTGATGGATCGTGGCCAGCGACCACGCCAGCGAGGCCACGAGGATCACGCCCTGCCAGCCCAGGCCCTGCGTGGAAGACCCGCTGCCCGGCGCCAGCAGCAGCAGGACGCCGAGGCAGCCGAGGGCCAGGGCCACGCGCGTGTGGCGATCGAGCGGATGTCCGCGCGAGCCGAAGGTCCCGAGCCAGGCGATCCACAGCGCCGGGGTCGCGTTCAGCAGGGCTGACTGGTTCGACGCGACGTGCCGAAGGGCGATGATCTGCAGCGAGTGGCTGATGAAGATGCCCAGCACGCCGAGCACCGCGACGTGGCGCCACTGTACGTTCGTCACGGGCAGCGAAGCACCCCGCCAGCGCGCGAGGATCGCGAGCAGCAGGCCCGCGATGGAATAGCGGATGCCCGCGCTGAGTACGGGCGGCAGGTGGGTCACCATGATCTTGCCCGCGACGAAGGATGTGCCCCAGAACAGGTACACACACAACAGCGCGACGGCGACGCCTGCGCGCCGCGAAGCCTTGTCCCCTGATGAGTTCATGAGCTGCCCGCCGCCCGCGGGCCTGCGCCGTGCGGCGTTGCGCACGAGCGGTCGCCGTGGCACGGGTCTGCGCTTGCACACACCCGCGGCGGGACCCCTGACTCGACGCTGACAACTCGCGCGATCAGGGGTCCGGGCCCCGGGTCGCCGTGCGGTACAGCCATGCGCCGATCATGCCGAGCACCAGTGCCGCGGCCCACTTGCCCGGCGCGAGCGCGGCGTCGATCGCGAGCACTTCCGGGTTGCCGCTCGCAACGATGGGGACCGCGATCAGCACGCCGATCAAGGCCTCGCCCGCGATCAGCCCGGCCGCGAACAGCAGGCCGCGCTGTCGTACGGCCTCCGGCGTACCCTCGCGCCAGCGCCGTGACAGCGCGCGCTCCGTGAGCCAGGCGACCAGGCCGCCGGCGAAGATCGGCGTGCTGAGTTCCAGCGGCAGGTAGATGCCGATCGCCACGGCCAGCACCGGCGCGCGCCAGGCCGCACCGCGACGCTGCAGTTCGAGATCGACGAGGATGATGACGACACCGGTTGCGGCACCCAGCGCGACCATCTCCCAGGGCAGACCACCACCGAAGATGCCACCCGCGACCGCGGCCATCAGCGTTGCCTGCGGCGCGGGCAGTGCGCGGACGCCGGCATGTGCCGGGGTGGCGATGCCGTAGGCCTCGAGCAGCAGGTTCAGCACGGGCGCCATGACGAGTGCCGAGGACACCGCGCCGATGACCAGCATGACCTGCTGGCGCCAGGGCGTCGCACCGAGGATCTGGCCGGATTTAAGGTCCTGCAGGTTGTCGCCCGCGACGGCCGCGGCACTGCAGGTCACGGCGCCGATCATGATCGCCGCCACCGGGCCCACCGTGGAGTCGGGGCCCAGCATCGCGAGCAGCAGCAGCGCCGCGAGCACGATGGTCGCGATCGTGATGCCCGAGACAGGGTTGTTCGAGCTGCCGACCAGCCCGGCCATGTAGCCGCTCACGCAGGAGAACATGAAGCCGGCGACGATCATGACGAGGGCCATCGCGAATGCGACGCCGATGCTGCCGACCACCGCGTGGTACAGCGCGAACAGCGGCAGCACGAACAGCACGATTCCGCCGATGATGAATGGCATGGGCAGGTCGCGTTCGGTGTGTGGCAGATCACGGTGGCGGCCCTGCGAGGCGAGCCCGCTCCGGATGCCGGACAGCAGCGAACCGCGCAGGGTCCACAGTGACCAGAGGCCGCCGGTCAGCATCGCTCCGACGCCGATGTAGCGGACCTTGGCGCTCCAGATCAGGTTTGCAGCCGTCTCGGCGTCGGCACCGGCGAGGCGTGCCGCCAAGGCCGGATCGTGATCGGGGAAGTACGCATGGTAGAGCGGGATCACGACCCACCAGGACAGCGCGCCGCCGGCCAGCATCAGCGTGCCGACGTTGAGCCCGACGATGAACCCGACCCCGAGCAGTGCAGGCGACAGGCTGAAGCCGAAGAAGCCGATGCCCCGACCCGCCACGAAGCCCGCAGCGACGAAGGCTTCCGGCGCCAGTTTCAGGCCCGAGAGCGCCAGCTTGAACAACGCGCCCGCGAGCGCGGACAGCGCCAGCACACGCGCACCCGCGCCGGGCCGGTTACCGGCCTTGAGGACCTCGGCGGCGGCGACGCCCTCGGGAAACCTGAGCTTCTGTTCGATGATGAGCGTGCGGCGCAGCGGTACCGAGAACAGCACGCCGAGCACGCCGCCGAGGCCCACGATGGTCAGCACCCAGGCATGGTCGAAGCGCTGCCAGTGGCCGAGGATCACGAGTGCCGGCAGCGTGAAGATCGCGCCGGCCGCGATCGAGGATCCGGCGGAAGCGCCAGTCGCCACGATGTTGTTCTCGAGCACGTTGGAGTGGCCGAGCACGCGCAGCACGGCCATCGACAGTACCGCCGCCGGAATCGCGGTGCTGACCGTGAGCCCGGCGAACAGTCCGAGGTAGGCATTCGCGGCCGCGAGCACGAGTGTCAGCAGCACCGACAGGACGACCGCGCGCAGCGTGAGCTGTGCGCCCTCCGGCCCGGCGCTCATGGGCCCGGTTCCCGCAGCCGGGCCGGGCGTCCGCGGTGAACGTGGCGCGGGCGCTTCAACGTACACCGCCCATCAGCGACTTCACGGGCCTGCTCGCGAGCAGCAGCAGCAGGCCGAGGCCCATCCCGAATTGCGCGATGCCCATGAACTGCGCCGGCATCTGTCCCAGGCTGACGTCCGCGACCTCGCCCGCAATGAGGCCGGCGGCGAGGTTGCCAAGTGAGGTAGCCAGGAACCAGATGCCCAGCATCTGGCCGACGAGACGCTCCGGCGCCAGCTTCGTCGTGGTCGACAGACCCACGGGGCTCAGGCACAGCTCGCCGAAGGTGTGCAGCAGGTAGGTCATCACGAGCCACGACGGCCCCGCCATGCCGCCCGCGGCGACGATCTTCGCCGCGCCGTACATCACGAGAAAGCCAAGTCCCATCAGCATCAGGCCGAAGGCGAATTTCGCCGGTGCGGCGGGGTCGAGCCCGCGCGCGGCCAGCGCCACCCACAGCATGGAGAACAGTGGTGCGAAGATGATGATGAACACCGGGTTCACGGACTGGAACCAGCCGGCCGGGATCTCCCAGCCACCGATGAGCCGGTCGGTGTATCGGTCAGCGAACAGGTTCAGCGAAGCGCCCGTCTGCTCGAATCCCGACCAGAACAGCGCACAGGCCACGAACAGCACCAGGATCACGACCGCACGCTTCTTCTCCACGCCGTCGAGGCCCGCGAAAAGGAACAGCCAGCCGAAGTAGCCACCCGCCATGGCGACGATGACCCATACGGAGATTCGCGCCAGCGCCAGCGCGTCGACCACGATCGCGCCGGACAGCGCCGCGACCAGCAGCGTGACGAGCAGTGTGGCACCGACGGTCACCAGCACGCGGTCGCGCCGCGGGTCAGTGCTTCCCGGCGCGTGGTGCGGCGCAAGGCCCACGCTGCCGAGGTGGCGGCGCGTCAGCTGGAACTGCACCAGCCCGATGGCCATGCCCACGGCGGCCGAGCCGAAGCCGGCGCGCCAGCCGTACTCCTGCGCCAGCCACGCGGTGACCAGCGGCCCGATGAAGGCGCCGAGGTTGATGCCCATGTAGAAAATCGTGAAGCCTGCGTCGCGCGCGGCGCCACCTTCGGGATAGATCTGCGCGACGAGCGCGGAGATGTTGGGCTTGAGCAGGCCGACGCCCAGCACGATCAGCAGCAGGCCCGTGTAGAACAGTGCGGGCGTGCCGGGGACGGCGAGCACGGCGTTGCCGATCATGAGCAGCACACCACCGTAGATGACCGCGCGCTGTGCGCCAATCAGACGGTCCGCGATCCAGCCGCCGGGCAGGCAGACAATGTAGGTGGCCGAGATGTAGAGGCCGTAGATCGCCGTGGCGGTACGGTCATCGAGCGCGAAGCCGCCGTTCGCGAGCGCGTCTACGAGGAACAGCACCAGCAGGGCCCGCATGCCGTAGTAGGTGAAGCGCTCCCACATCTCGGTGAAGAACAGCGTCGCGAGGCCGCGCGGCTGACCGAGGAAGCGTGGAGCGGCGGGCTGGGCTGCATTCATTCCGATCTCCCGGCGCGCGCCGCCGGATCGGGGCCGGCGCGCGGCATGTGTCGCGGCGACGCCCGCCGCGGCAACAGGGCCGGGGACCGCAGCTCGACGGTGGCGCGAGTCTCACTGAAACGCTGGCGCCGCGGCAAGCGGCATGCGGGCGGCGGCGGCGTGCGGCTCATCGGAACGGGGCATCGTGGCTATGGCGGCTCACGCCGGCGCTTTGACGCAATCCGTGCATCGCACAAATGTGACGGCTCGCGCAGATCGATAAATGTCGGTCAATCAGGCGTTTATGCGGGTGCTCATGGCCTTGAAATACCTTGTTGCGTCGCAATAATCGACGTGCAGCCGGCGTATTTCCGGCACGTTTGATGGAGCGAAAGCCATGATCGGAGCAATGCTGGTGCTGTCCGTGCTCGCGACGGGAGCGTTGATCGCATTCGGCGGCCGCGACTGAAGGGACTGAGGGTGCGGCCCCCCGGGGGCAGTGCCGGTGCGGCGTCCGCGACGCGAGATTGCGCGCCGTGCCGGGCCCGCGCGGCACGGTTCAGGGCGTGGCCGGGTGCTGGCGTTGCCGCCGCAGCAGGCGCGCCATCAGGATGCCGCCCTCGTAGAGCAGGTACATGGGCACTGCCATCATGGTCTGCGACACCGCGTCGGGCGGGGTCAGGAACGCGGCGATGATGAAGATCCCCAGGACCACGTAGCCACGATTGCGCGTCAGCTTCTCGATACCGACCAGGCCCGTCGCGACGAGCAGCACGACGGCCACGGGTATCTCAAAGGCCAGGCCGAAAGCGAAGAACAGCAGCACGACGAAATCCAGGTACTGCGAGATGTCGGTCATCATCGTGACACCGACCGGAGTCGTCGCGACGAAGAACCGGAACATCAGCGGGAACACCAGGAAATACGCGAACGCGGCACCCGCATAGAACAGCACCACACTCGAGATCACGAGCGGCATCGCGAAGCGCTTCTCGTGGCGGTACAGGCCCGGCGCGACGAAGGCCCACACCTGGTACAGCACGAAAGGCATCGCAAGGAACAGCGCCACGAACAGTGCGAGTTTGAAGGGTGTCATGAACGGCGCGACCACACTCGTCGCGATCAGCGAGGTGCCATCGGGCAGCTGTTCGATCAGGGGGTGTGCCACCAGCGTGAACAGCTTGTTCGCGAAGAACAGGCACGGCAGTGCCACGACCGCGACCGCGATCACCGCGCGCAACAGGCGGTCGCGCAGTTCCAGCAGGTGTGAGAGCAGTGTGCCTTCGCCGAGCTGCTCGCCTTCGGGCGCCTGGTTCATGAGCGGGGGCTGGGCTCCGACTCGCGCAGCGCGGCCGTGGCCGGGGCGCTCGCGGGACTGTCGGACCGTGGATTCTGCAACTCGCCGGTGCCGGCATCCGGATCCGGTGCGGGCTCGCGGGCCGAATCCGGGATCGTGGCGAGTACCGGCTCGGTGTCGTCGCTGACCGGGTGCCCGGCGGCGGGTTCCGCTGCTGCCCCGCTCGTGGCGGCGGGTCGGTTCCGCGGCGTCGGACGGTCCCACTCGCGCTCGTGGCGCAGCACCTCGTCATCGAGCTGCTCGCGGAACTGGCGCGCCATGCCGCGCGCCTGACCCGCCCAGCGGCCGACCTTCCGGGCGAGGCCGGGCAGCTTCTCGGGGCCGAGGACCAGCAGCGCGATGCCGAGAATCAGCAGGATCTCGGTGAATCCGATCTCGAACATCGGGCCCTAGGTGTCGCGGTTCCGGGTGGAGTCGGGCGACTTCTCGGAGTCGAAGCTTGCATCACCGGCATCGTCGTGCCGGATCTGCTTCTGCGATTCGCTCTCCTCGCCCTCGTTCATGGCCTTCTTGAAGCCCTTGACCGCCGCGCCCAGGTCGCTGCCGATGGTGCGCAGCCGCTTGGCGCCGAAGATCAGCAGCGCGATGGCCAGGATGATCAGCAATTCGCGGAATCCGATACCCATGGACGTCTCCGG
>CAYWMY010000005.1:0-24719 GCA_964459405.1 uncultured Steroidobacteraceae bacterium
TCCTCGCCGGGGGACAGGAGGCAGAGACATCCGCGGAACACGACGCCGGGAACCCGTCCGGGCAGTCAGCATGAACCGTGGCCGCGGGAAAGACCGGACCGGTCAGCTGCGACCGGAGCTGCCAAAGCCACCCGCACCGCGCGCACTGGCCTCGAAGCTGTCGACCACTTCGAGTGCGACCTGCACGACGGGAACCACCACGAGCTGCGCGATGCGCTCGCCGGGCGTCACCGAGTACACGCTGCCGCCACGATTCCACAGCGAGACCATGACCGGCCCCTGGTAGTCGGAATCGATGAGTCCCACGAGATTTCCGAGCACGATGCCCTGGCGGTGGCCCAGCCCCGAACGCGGCAGCAGCACGGCGGCGAGCCCCGTGTCGTCGAGGTGAATCGCGAGTCCCGCAGACACAAGCTCGGCGCGCCCCGGCTCCAGCGCGAGAGGCGCCTCGATGCAGGCACGCAGGTCCAGCCCGGCGGATCCCGCGGTCGCATAGGCCGGCAGCGGCCACTCCGAACCCAGCCGCGGATCCAGGATCCGGACCTTGAGCGCGCGCACCGGTCTCAGCGCCTGCGCCGCGGGGGCCGCGCCGCTGCCGCGGCGGGACCCGCCTGAGGAAGCCGCTCGACGATGCAGGCGATCAGACGCCGCGCCAGATCGAACTTCGAGCAGTTCTCCAGTTCACGGCGTCCACCGGGCCACAGCACGATGAGCGCGTTGTCCTCCTGGTCGAAGGCGCGGCCCTCGCCGACGTGGTTCGCCGCGATCATGTCGAGCTTCTTGCGCTCCAGCTTGCTGCGGGCGTGTTCCTCGATCTTCTCGGTCTCGGCAGCGAATCCGACTACGAACGGGCGGCGCGCGAGGGCCGCGACCGAGGCGAGAATGTCGGGAGCACGCACCAGTTCCAGCGTCATCGTGTCGGCGGTCTTCTTGATCTTCTGTGTCGCGACGCGCTTGGGACGGTAATCGGCGACGGCGGCCGCACCGATGAAGATGTCCGCATCGCCGATCGCCGCATGCACGGCCTCGTGCATGCGTTCGGCCGATTCGGCCGCCACGCACTCGACGCCCGGAGGTCTTGGTATCGCCACGGGCCCCGTGACCAGCACGACCCTCGCTCCGGCCTCGAACGCGGCCTGTGCCACCGCGTAACCCATCTTGCCGGAGCTGCGGTTGCTGATGAAGCGGACGGGATCGATGCACTCGCGCGTCGGGCCCGCGGTGATCACGACCTTGCGCCCGGCGAGCGGCCCCGCGCGCGGCAGCACGCCGGCCAGCCGCGCGATCAGCTCGTCGGGTTCCAGCATGCGCCCCGGACCCGTTTCGCCGCAGGCCTGACCCCCGTCGGCGGGCCCGTGCACGGTCACGCCGCGGCTCCGCAGCGTCGCGACGTTCGCCTGGGTCGCCGCATGGCTCCACATCAGGCGGTTCATGGCCGGTGCCACGTGGATGGGCCGGTCCGTCGCCAGGCAAAGCGTGGTCAGAAGATCGTCCGCATGACCGTGAGCGAGACTCGCGAGCGCCTCCGCGGTCGCCGGGGCGATCAGCACCACGTCAGGCCAGCGCGCCAGCTCGATGTGCCCCATGGCCGCCTCGGCGGAGGCATCCCACAGCGAGTCGCGGACGGCATGGCCGGAGACGGCCTGGAAGGTGAGCGGCCCGATGAACTGCGCGGCGCCCGCGGTCATGACGACCTGCACATCGACACCGAGGTCGCGCAGTCGCCGGACGATTTCCGGCGACTTGTAGGCCGCGATGCCACCGGTCACGCCCAGCAGCACGCGAGGCGGGCGCATCGCGTTCATGCAGTCATTATTGCGTGCGGCCTGCGGCCGTCCAAATACGCATAACCACGGGTTCTCTGAACATGCGTTTCTGGGCGTTCGTAGCGGATAAGGCTGCGCCCGGCGGCCCGTGCCTGGCCAACACTGCGGCACGGAGGACACTGCATGCGGATCAGCGACTGGCCGCGCGCGGAAAGACCGCGCGAGAAGCTCCTGGCCCGGGGGGCCGATTCCCTGACGGAAGCCGAGCTGCTGGCCGTGCTGCTGCGCCAGGGATCACGCGGCGTGACCGCGGTCGACCTGGCGCGACAGCTGCTCGTCGAGTTCCGTTCGCTGCGCCAGCTGCTCACGGCCGATCAGGCCGTGCTGTGCCGGCACCGCGGCATCGGGCCGGCACGCTGTGCCGAACTGCAGGCCGCGCTCGAACTCGCGAGGCGTCATCATCTCGAGGTGCTGCGTGCCGGCGTGGCGCTGGAGAGCCCGCGCTCGACCCGGCTGTTCCTCACGGCCCAGCTGCGCGACCGGCCCTACGAAGTGTTCTGCTGCCTGTTCCTGGACAACCGTCACCGGCTCATCGCCTTCGAGGAACTGTTCCGCGGCACGATCGACGGCGCCAGCGTTCACCCGCGCGAAGTGGTCCGGGAGGCGCTCGCGCGCAACGCGGCCGCGGTGATCCTCGCGCACAACCATCCGTCGGGGAATGCGGAGCCGAGCCAGGCCGACGAACTCATCACGGCCCGGCTGCGCGACGCGCTGGCGCTGGTCGAGATCCGCGTGCTCGACCACCTCGTTATCGGCGACGGCAACTGCGTCTCACTCGCCGAGCGTGGTCTGCTGTGAGCGCGGGGCAGCGACGCCGGGCCGGCCGCGCCGAACGGCCGATGGTGCCGGCGCCGGATCCGGGCTCCCCGGAAAGGGCTTGCCGGCCGGGGCCATCCCGCCGCCCCCGTGAGCCCGTTCGGCCCGGGGAGTTGCTTCCTCCCCCCGGGCGCTGGTCTAATACGCGGCCCTTCGATTGGGGCGCCCGTGACGAGGGGCGCCAGCTGCTGAGGAAACGATCATGTCCCGAGTCTGTCAGGTCACCGGCAAGCGCCCGGCCACCGGCAACAAGGTTTCGCACTCGAACATCAAGAAGCGCCGCCGCTTCCTGCCGAACCTGCACAACCAGCGGTTCTGGGTATAGAGCGAGAAGCGGTGGGTGAAGCTGCGCGTCTCGACCCGCGGGCTGCGCACCATCGAGAAGAACGGCATCGAGGCCGTACTTGCCGACCTGCGCGCCGCAGGCCAGCACGTCTGATACCCGGTTCACCGGGCCCAACATCCAGGATCCCGCCATGCGCGACAAGATCAAGCTGCTGTCCACCGCCGGCACCGGCCATTTCTACACGACGACGAAGAACAAGCGCCTGCACCCGGAGAAGATGGAAGTCATGAAATTCGATCCGGTAGCGCGCAAGCACGTGGCTTACAAGGAAGCCAAGATCAAATAGCCCGCAACGAACCCGCCTCCGGCGGGTTCTTCGTCTGTGCCCGAGCTTCCCGAAGTCGAGACCACCCGCCGCGGGATCGCGCCGCAGGCCACGGGCCGTCGCATCGCCGAGGTCGTGGTCCGCGAGCACCGCCTGCGCTGGCACCTGCCGCGCGGCTTCCGCGAACAGGTGCAGGGTGCGCGTATCGAGCGCACCGGCCGCCGCGCCAAGTACCTGCTGCTGCACACGGACCGCGGCACGCTGATCATTCACCTCGGCATGTCGGGCAGCCTGCGCCTGGTGGATCCCGCCACGCCGCTGCTGCCCCATGACCACGTCGACCTGGTGCTCAATTCCGGCGCTGCGCTGCGCTTCAACGATCCGCGGCGCTTTGGCAGCCTGCATTTCACGGCCGGGGATCCGCTGTCCCACCCGCTGCTGCGGAACCTGGGGCCCGAGCCCCTGTCGGCCGCATTCGACGGCAGCTACCTGTGGCAGCGCGCGCGCCGGCGCCGCATGGCGATCAAGCAGTTCATCATGAACGCCGCCATCGTCGTCGGCGTCGGCAACATCTACGCCAGCGAAGCGCTGTTCCGCGCCGGCATCCGCCCGACGCTCGCGGCCGGCCGCATCAGCCGGGAGCGCATGCGAAAGCTCGCGCACGCCATCCGGGAGGTGCTGGAGGACGCGATCCGCGTGGGCGGGACGACCCTGCGCGACTATGTCAATGCCGATGGCGCGCCCGGCTATTTCCGCCAGAAGCTCTACGTCTATGAGCGCGCCGGCGAGCCCTGCCGGCGCTGCCGTGCCGCGATCCGGCAGATCACCCAGGGCCAGCGCTCCACGTACTTCTGCCCGTCGTGCCAGAAATGACGCGTCCTCCGCGAGTCGCCGTGCATCGCAGGCGCGCGGTCAGTAGACGTGGCCCGCGCCCTGACCGCGTGGATCCGATGCCGCTTCGATCTTGCCGCTCGCGTAGTCCCAGGTGATCACCTGCAGGTTGCCCCAGCGCATGCGGGCCGGCGTGAGCCGGTGCCCGAGTGCCTCGAGCGCGGCGACCTCGTCATCCGACAACGCGCCGGGCTCATGGAGCAGGACATCAGGCCAGTACTGGTGGTGGATGCGCGGCGTGGTGACGATCCGGTCCGCGGAATGGCCGGCGACACGATCCAGGGTCGCCAGCAGCACCATGCTGATGATGCGGCTGCCACCCGGCGTACCCACGATCATCAGGCCATCGCGACCCTCGATGAACGCCGGCGTCATCGATGACAGCGGACGCTTGCCCGGAGCCACGGCATTCGCAGCCGTCCCGGTCAGGCCGTAGAGATTCGGCACCCCGGCCTTGACTGCGAAATCGTCCATGGTGTTGTTGAGGAGGATCCCGGTCCCCGGGATCACCCAGCCGGATCCGAACCACTGGTTCAACGAGATCGTCGCCGCCACCCGGTTGCCGGCGCGGTCGAGGATCGAAAAGTGGGTGGTTTCCGTCCCCTGCGGGGTATCCCCGGCGTGTCCCGCCAGCGCCGTCGACGGCCATGCACGGTCGGTGCGGATGGAGACGCGCAGTCCATCCGCGTAATAGGGATGCAGCAGGCGCGCGAGCGGCACCGGAACGAACGCGGGATCTCCCAGCAGTTCCGCGCGGTCGCGGAACGTGCGCCTCAAGGCCTCGACCACGAGATGCGCGCGCGTGACCGCTCCGACCTCTTCGAGATCGAAATCCGACAGCACGTTCAGCGCGCCGATCAGCCCGACGCCGCCCGCAGACGGCGGTGGCACGGACACGATGCGGCGGCCGCGATACTCACCGACCAGCGGCGCACGCTCGATCACCCGGTAGCCCGAGAGGTCTTCGTGCGTCCAGATGCCGCCGGCCTTCTGCACGGCCGCGACCATCTGATCAGCCAGCGGCCCCGCGTAGAAGGCGCGCGCGCCGTCGTGCGCGAGCCGATCCAGGACGTCCGCGAGTTCCGGCTGGCGCAGCGTGCGGCCCGGTTCAGGCACATCGCCGTCGACCAGAAAGATGCGCGCCGCGTCGGCCGAGCGGCTCAGGGCTTCGCGCCGGAAACGCAGACCCGTCGCGAGGCGTTCGTCGATGGCGAAGCCCTCGCGCGCGAGCCGGATCGCGGGCGCCAGACTGCGCGACAGGGGCAGCCGGCCGTAGCGGCGCGCGAGGTGTTCGAAAGCAGCCGGCTCGCCCGGAATCGCGGCCGCGAGCGGCCCGTCGGTCGACGCCCGCGGGACCGGGTTTCCGGACCCGTCGAGATACATGTCGCGCGTTGCACGCGCAGGCGCGGCCTCGCGCGCATCCACCACGACCTGTCGGCCGTCACGCGCACGATGCAGCAGGAAGAAGCCCCCGCCGCCCAGGCCCGAGCCGCTCGGTTCGACGACCGCAAGCGTTGCAGCAACGGCGACGGCTGCGTCGAAGGCGTTGCCGCCCGCCGCCAGGATCTCCTGACCGGCCGCGGTCGCGAGCGGATGAGCGCTCGCGATCGCGCTGCGGCCGGGCGCCCGGGACGCCGCAGCGACCGCAGTCACGACCAGCAGCAGCAGCGCCGCGGTCGCGAGCGAGCGCCAGCGCGATCGCAGTGTGCGTGTCACGGCAACGGCGTGAGCGGCGCCCTGCGGAACATCGGTGCGCGCTGTGCCAGCTCCTCGGCCACGAGCGGGTGCACGAATTCGGACACGTCGCCGCCCAGCGTGGCGATCTCGCGCACCAGCGTCGAGGAGATGAACGTGAACTGCTCCTGCGGTGTCAGGAACATGGTCTCGATCTCGCGCGCGATGTGGCGGTTCATGTTCGAGAGCTGGAACTCGAACTCGAAGTCCGAAACCGCGCGCAGACCCCGCAGCACGACCCCGCAGCCACACTCCCGGGCGAAGTCGGCGGTCAGCGACGCGTAGCCGCGCACCTCGACGCTCGGCAGATCCTGCACGACGCGGCGTACCATCTCGACGCGCTTCTCGATCGAGAACATCGGCGCCTTGTTGGGATTCGCCGCGACCGCGACCACCACGCGGTCGAAGATGCCGGACGCGCGCCGCAGCAGGTCATGATGACCATTGGTAATGGGATCGAACGTGCCCGGGTAGAGGGCACTACGCTTGGTGATCACGCTTCATTCCTCCTGGAGGCGGTCCGGCGTTCGCGCAGTTCCACGGCCTCGGGCCCTGCCCCGGTCGGACCGGGCATGAGAACGGCGGGGCGTGATCGTCTCACACAGTGCCGGAACAGCCCGCCCGTTCTCGCCGCCCGTCGTCGCGCCGGAACAAACCGCGAGATGATAGCCCACGTCACCCGCGCGGCCCGAACGATGCACGCGCCATCCCGGTGGCAGCGGCGGCAAGGGTTCGTCGGCCGGGGTCTCGAGGTACACGAAGCCACCCGAGGACACCAGGCCCCGGTGCGCGATGGTCGCGATCATGGCCGGCAATGAATGGGCGTCGAACGGGGGGTCGAGGAAGATCACGTCGAAAGGCCCCGCGGCGGTCGCGAGGTACGCCTCCGCAGTGCCAGGGACGATTCCGGCGCGGTCTCCGGCCTGCAGGACCGCCGCGGCATCGCGCAGGGCCTGCAGCGCCGCCTGATTGCGCTCGACCAGCGTCACCCGGGTCGCGCCACGTGACAGCGCCTCGAATCCGAGCGCGCCGCTGCCGGCGAACAGATCGAGGCAGCGCGCCCCGCGAATCACGGGAGCAAGCCAGTTGAACAGGGTTTCGCGCACGCGGTCGGGTGTCGGCCGCAGCCCCGCCACATCCGGGAAACGCAGGCGTCGGCCACGCCACTGGCCACCGATGATGCGCACGGTGTTCCGCGCCCGGGCACCGCGGCGGGCCCGTGGAGCCGCGCGCGGCCCCGACGACGGCCGCGGCGACGCGGCGTCGGTGGCATCGTTGAGCGGGTTCCGTCGGGCCATGGTGCGGCCGATCATAGCGGCCCGGGCCCGCGTCCGCCGAGGCGTCGGCGCATGGGGAGGGCGCATGCGGATAGAATGCGCGCCTGTCACGGAAGGTCAGCATGTTCGGACTTCGCAACCGCAAGAACGGCGATTCCGGCGCCACGGGTGGCTTCCTGTCACGCCTGCGCCAGAGCATCAATCGCGGCACTTCATGGCTCGCCGGCCTCGTGCCGGGCCGCAAGGTCGATGCGGAGGTGCTGGACGAGCTGGAAACCCGCCTGCTCTGTGCCGACGTCGGCGTCGAATTGACCGGCGAAATCCTCGCCGACCTGCACCAGCGGGTGAACCGCAACGAGCTCGCCGACGTCGGGGCCCTCGCGCGGGTCCTGCGCGAGGACCTGCTCGCAATCCTGAACCCCGTGGCGCGACCGCTGGTCATCGACCGCACCCGCAAGCCGTACGTCGTGCTGGTCGTCGGCGTCAACGGCTCGGGCAAGACCACGAGCATCGGCAAACTCGCTCATCGGCTGCGTGACGAGGGCCTGAAGGTCGTGCTGGCGGCCGGCGACACCTTCCGCGCGGCCGCAGTCGAGCAGCTCGGCGTGTGGGCCGAGCGCAACGCCGTGCCGCTCGTCGCCCAGCAGCCGGGCGCGGATCCCGCGGCTGTGATCTTCGACGCGGTGCAGTCGGCGCAGGCGCGCGGTGCCGACGTGGTCATTGCCGACACGGCCGGCCGCCTGCACACGCAGTCCCACTTGATGGATGAGCTGCGCAAGGTCAAGCGTGTCATCCAGCGCCTGGATCCTTCGGCACCGCATGAGGTGCTGCTGGTCCTGGATGCGGGCCTCGGCCAGAACGCGCTGCGGCAGGCGGAGCAGTTTCACGAGGCGCTCGGCGTCACGGGCCTCGTGATCACCAAGCTCGACGGGACGGCCAAGGGCGGCGTGGTCGTCGCGATCGCGCGGCGCTTCGGGCTGCCCGTCCGCTTCGTGGGCGTCGGTGAGAGCATCGACGATTTCGGGCCCTTCGATGCCGAGGCATTCGTGGACGGCCTGGTCCGGCCCACGGAAGACGCCGCGACATGATCCGCTTCCAGGACGTGTCCAAGCGCTATCCGAACGGCCGCGAGGCCCTGAGCGGGCTGTCCATCGAGATCGGCACCGGTGACATGGTGTTTCTGACCGGGCACTCGGGCGCGGGCAAGAGCACCGTGCTCAAGCTCATCGCGCTGCTGGAGCGCCCGACGCAGGGCAAAGTGTTCGTCGGCGGACACGAGACCGCGACGGTGCGGCCGCGCGGCATCCCGCTCTACCGCCGGCAGATCGGCGTCGTGTTCCAGGACAACAAGCTGCTGGCGGGCCGTCCCGTCTACGACAACGTGGCGCTGCCGCTTGCGATCGCGGGCGTGCCACGGCGGGAAATGGATCGCCGCGTGCGGGCCGCGCTCGATCAGGTCGGCCTGCTCGGCCGCGAATCGAATCTGCCCATCGAACTGTCGGCCGGGGAGCAGCAGCGCGTCGGCATTGCGCGCGCGGTGATCGCCAAGCCACCGGTGCTGATCGCAGACGAACCGACCGGCAACCTCGATCCCGACCTGGCGCTGGAGGTCATGAACCTGTTCCGCCGGTTCAATGACGTCGGCGTCACGGTGGTGATCGCGACCCACGATGTGCATCTGATCGATCGAATGGGACAGCGGCGCATTCACATCGAGCACGGACGACTGGCCGGGGAAACCAATGGGCGAGCTGCCTGAGGTGCTGGTAGCGGCGCGCCCGGCCGTGGGCGCGCGCAGTTTTCGAGACGCCGCGGGCACCTGGCTCGAGCGGCACGTGCAGACGCTGGTTGCGTCGCTCGGCCGCCTCGTACGCCAGCCTTTCGCGACCGTACTGACCATTGCCGTGATCGGCCTCGCGCTGGCGCTGCCGGCCTGCCTTCATCTCGTCGTCGCCAATGCGCGCGCGATCACCGCGAACTTCGAGGAGACGGTGCAGTTGTCCGTCTACCTCGAGGGCGGGATCACCCAGACCGATGCACGCAGCATCGCCGACGAGATCGCGGCACGCGACGACGTGGGACAGGTGCGTCTCGTGACTCCGGACGAAGGACTCGAGGAGTTCAAGCGCTTGTCCGGCTTTGGCGATGCGCTCAAGGCGCTGCCCGCCAATCCGCTGCCGTTCGCGATCGTGGTGCGCCCGGCGCGGGGGTTCGAGGGGCCGGTCGCGGTCGACGGGCTCGCGGGCGACCTGCGCTCCATCAAGCGCATCGAACTGGTACAGGTCGATACCGCGTGGGTCAGGCGCCTTCAGGCCATCCTCGAGGTTCTGCGCCGCATCGTGCAGGTCGCCGCGACGCTGTTCGGGCTGGGCGTGCTGGCCGTGGTCGGCAACACCATCCGGCTCGACATCAACAACCGCCGCGACGAAATCGAGGTGACCAAGCTGGTGGGTGGCAGCAACGCGTTCGTGCGGCGGCCTTTTCTTTATGCGGGATTCTGGTACGGGCTCGCCGGTGCACTCGCCGCATGGGCCACGGTGGCCGTTGCCGTAGGCGGGATCCGGGGGCCCGTCGCACGGCTTGCCGCCGAGTACGGCTCGGCATTCCAGCTGCGGGGGCTCGAGGGCGACGCCGTGCTCATGATGCTCGGGGTTGGAGCCGCACTGGGCTGGATTGGCGCATGGGTTTCGGCCACCTACCACCTGCGCAAGATCGAACCGCGCGCCTGATCTCACGCGCCTGATCTTGTAAGCCTCTGTAACAAAAAGACTATTGCTGCGGAACCTTCGTGCCGTTTAGCACTCCAACGAACCGAGTGCTAAAATGTGCGCAACACCCGCCGATGGCGGGTCTCGGGGGAGGAAGCTGAAAGCAATGGCCGCCAACATCTGCGCGTCGTCGATGTCGCCCCAGACCTTGACGCTGATGGGTCCCATCGGCAGCTTCGACGCATATGTGGAGCGCGTATCGCGCCTGCCGGTGCTGAGCCGGGAGGATGAGCACGCGCTGGCGGTGCGATTCCGCACCGACAACGACCTCGATGCTGCCCGGCAGCTGGTGCTGTCCCACCTGCGGTTCGTCGTGCACATCGCACGCGGTTATGCAGGATATGGCCTGCCCCTTGGTGACCTGGTGCAGGAGGGCAACATCGGCCTCATGAAGGCCGTCAAGCGTTACGACCCGGAGCAGGGCGTGCGCCTCGTCAGTTTCGCGGTGCATTGGATTCGTGCCGAGATCCACGAGTTCGTACTGCGCAACTGGCGCATGGTCAAGGTCGCCACGACCAAGGCCCAGCGCAAGCTGTTCTTCAACCTGCGGCGCATGAAGCGGAATCTCGCCTGGCTGACGGAAGACGAGACCCGCGCCGTGGCGCGGGATCTGGGTGTGGCGCCCGAGGAAGTGCGTGAGATGGAGCAGCGTCTGTCGGCGCGCGACACGCCTTTCGACCTGACGGCCGACCAGGACGAGGAAGACGGCAGCTACGCACCGGCGCTTTATCTCCCTGCGCCGGATGCGGACCCGGCCGTCCAGGTCGAGCGCGACGAGTGGGAAGGCGCGACCAGCGATGCGCTGGCCCGCGCGCTGTCGCAGCTCGATGAGCGCAGCCGGCGCATCATCGTTGAGCGCTGGATGACCACAGACAAGAAGACATTGACGGAACTGGCCGATGACCTGGGCGTGTCCGCCGAGCGTGTGCGGCAGATCGAAGCGGGTGCGCTGAAGAAGCTGCGTGGTCTCATGAGTGAGGCCGCCTGATCGGACTTACCGAGCCGCCGATGCCTGTCGGCGGTGCCCGTCCATCACCTGCCGCGCGACCCTGAAGGTGTTCGCGTGCAGCCAGGCGGTTCGCTGCGGCATGGCCGCGTAGCCGCCGCCCAGCACGATTCCGACAGGCACGCCGGCCCGGCGTGCCTGTTCCATCACGAAGCGATCGCGCTCCATGAGACCCGCTTCGCTGAGTCGCATGCGGCCGAGACGGTCTCCCGCGGCGGGATCCACTCCCGCAAGATAGACGACGAGATCGGGGCGAACCGCAACCAGAGCGGTCTCCCACCCGCGTCGCAGCGCCGCCAGGTACGCATCATCGGTCGTGCCATCCGGCAGACCGATGTCGAGGCTCGAGCGCATCTTGACGGCCGGATAATTGCGCTCGCCATGCAGCGACAACGTGAACACGGCCGGCTCCGCCGCGAAGATCGCGGCGGTGCCGTTGCCCTGGTGAACGTCGACATCGACAATCAGCGCTCGCTCTATCTCGCCGCCCTCGAGCAGGGCGCGCACGGCGACGGCCACATCATTGAGCAGGCAGTAGCCTTCGCCACGATCCGCGAATGCATGATGCGTTCCACCAGCGAGGTTGCCGGCGATGCCGTCCGCGAGCGCCGCGCGCATCGCGAGCAGCGTACCCTGCGCGACCAGACGCGCCCGCCGCCACAATCCCGGTGACCAGCCGAGCCCCAGCCGCCTGAGCTCGCCGGGTGCCAGGCTGCCGCTCGCCAGCCGCTGCAGATAGTCCCGCGTGTGCACGCGGGCCAGGGTGTCGAGCGGGATTTCCGTCGGACGCAGCATCGCCGCCGGCACCGCAATTCCCTCGGCTGCGAGCAGAGCGTGCAGCAGCGGATACTTCCGCATCGGGAACGGGTGGGGTTCCGGCAGCGGCAGGTAGTAGTCCTCGTGATAGGCGAGCTTCACGTCCCCCTCGCCGGACACGACACGCACGTGCCTTGTCCGTACAGCATGGCACGAGGTCACGGCGAGTGGCACTATTCGCGACCCCGGTCGCCGTTCCCGCTGACGCCGGCCGTCGGGCTCACACCAGAACAACCGGAGACCCGCAAATGAGACACCACATCAAGATCGCCGCGATCGTGCTTGGCGCGCTGCTTGTTGCCGCCTGCTCACAGAAGGATCCCGCGCAGAAGGCGCTCGATGCCGCTGAGAGCGCCCTGGCCGCCGTGCACGAAGACGCCATGAAATACGTGCCCGAGCAGTACGACGCCGTGAAGAGCGAACTCAACACGGCGCGGCAGGCCTTTCAGGCCGAGAAGTACGGTGATGCGCTGAAGGCCGTCAAGGATCTGCCGGCCAAGGCCAAGGAACTCGGCGAAGCGGCTGCCGCGAAGAAGAAGGAAGTCCTCGCGCAGCTCAACGCCGACTGGAGCAGCCTGTCGACGGGCGTTCCCGGCATGGTCAAGAGCATCGAGGACAAGCTGGCCGAACTCGGCAAGATGAGGAAGCTGCCCGCGGGCCTCGACCGCGAGACGGTCGACGCCGCCTCGAACACGCTGACGGAAGCCAAGTCCGCCTGGGACGTGGCCTCGCAGGCGTTCACCGCAGGCAACGTGGAGGAAGCCGTTGCGAAGGCCAGGAGCGTCGAGACGACCGCAAAGGAACTCATGAGCAAGCTGGGCCTGTCTGAAGCGGCGGCCCCGGCCGGCTGATCCCCTCGCCGACCGCGACGTAACGGACAGGGTGCAGCCGGTCTGCGGCTGCACCCTGTTTCGTTCGCGGGGGACGATGCGCCCCGGCAGTGTGACCTGATTCGACCTTTCAGACAGCCGTATTGCGACCGCACGCGGCTTCAGCTGGCATTCACATCCCGCACCACACGATGCGGGCATGCTGCAGCCATGCAGCACATTCATGCCGAGAGGAGAACGGACATGCGCAGCAGCCGGTTGGGCCAACTGATCGTGGCGATCACCCTGGCGGGTGCGATTCACACGAGTGCGGTCGCCGTTCCCCCGGACCACGCCCCCGCCCACGGCTGGCGCAACAAGCACGACCGGCCCCGCCATGGACACCATGTGGGCTACAGCGGGCACCGCTGGGACGAGGACTACGGCATCGAATCCGGGCGGTGCAACCGCGAGGTGGTCGGCGCGATCGTGGGCGGTGTCATCGGCGGTGTCGTCGGCTCCACGGCAGGCAAAGGAGACGGACGCACGGTGGCGATCGTCGCGGGCACCATTCTGGGCGCCGTGGTCGGTGCCGAGATCGGCCGTGACATGGATCGTGAGGACCGTGCCTGCATGGGGCATGCCCTCGAGCTCGCGCGGGATGGCCGGGAGGTCCGCTGGGATCAGCCACGGCACGGCATCACGTACATGCTGACTCCGACGGGTGCGTGGCGTGACCGCGATCAGCCCTGCCGGAACTTCCGCATCGTCGAGATGCGGGGCGAGCGACGTCGCATCGCGACCGACATGCCTGCCGGGTCAGCGAAGGCGAGTGGCGGCTGGTGCGCTGAGGTCGATGCCGGCGACCGCGCGCCGGCCTTGCAGATCGCGGTTGACCTCGTCAGAAACGGCGGCACGGCCGCTCACCCGGCAGCAGCACATGAGCGCGGGCGGCGCTCCGCCCGCTGCACATGCGGCGGGCAGCTCGCGGTCAGGCGAGCTTGGCTTCCTTCCTCTCGAATCCGCTGAGCTGAGGCGACACGGGATCGGCGCCTGCCCTCCCCCGGCGACCACAGCCGCCGCGCGCGGTGCGGCGCAGCGACGCATCCTGCTCATCCATCCGGCTCACGCTGATATGGCCGTCCGGCTCTCTCACGATCACGATCGCCGCGCGTTCACCATCATCGTCGAGTCCGGGCATCAGCACCGCGACGACTTCGGAGGCATCGAGTTCACGTGTCTTGTTCATGGGCACCTCGCCAACACCGAACAGCAAGGTACGTGCCAGCGGCAAGGCGCCGAGCGATCAATGGCTTGGATCGCATTGGCGACCTCGCGAGGTGACGCGCCGCGTCAACACCTGACGCACGCCGGCGGCATCAGGAGGCGACTCAGGGTGCCGTGACGACGCAGGCCGCGCCACGCGCACGCAACGCCGCGCACAGCTCCGCGGCGCGCCGGGCGTCGACGGGGCCGGCACGCAACCGCCACAGCGTGCGGCCGTTACGGGTCACGGTATCGATGGTTGGAGTCAGCCCGCCGATCAGGTCGCGATGCGTCCGGTGCAGATGCCCCCATGCATCCCGTGCCGCGCTCTCACCCGCGGCGAAGGCACCGAGCTGCAGGCGATGGCCCGCTGTCGCCGGCGGACGGGCCCCCGCCTCCGGCTTGCGACTCGCCGCCGGGCCAGCGGCGAGGGCGCGCGCACCGGCCGCGGCGGTGCGCGTGGACGGCCCGGTATCGACGGGTGGGCGGTGCGCAGGCCGCGGCGGCGGCGCGGTCACTGCCTCGACCCTGCGTGGTGGTGCAGCACGCACCTCTGCACGATGCTCCTCCGGCACTCCAGAGGGAGCCTGCGCGAGCAGGAAATCCGCGAGCCGCTCGCGGGCCTCGGCGGCGAACCGGCCCTCCGGGTAAGCGCCGAGATACTGCTGGAACGCCTCGGGGGCATCTAGGCGCAGAGCCCTCTCCCATTCGCGTTCCTCGCGCAGGGTCCGCAACCGCTCCTGCGCTTCCTCGCTGTGCGCGCCCCCGGGATTGCGCCGCAGATAATCCTCGTATGCGGCGGGACTGTCCTCGGCGCGCACGCGCCGCCACTCGGTCTCCTGGCGGCCGCACGCCTGCAGCTGCAGCATCGCCAGCACGGCAAGCAACGTGGAGCAGAGGATTGTTCTTCGTGGTGAGAGCGGCATGCCGTGCCCGATATTCACGGAAGCCCACCCCACCGGATCCGCCCCCGCGAGGCAGGCTTCAGCCTGAGGGCGACAAGTAAACGGCAGCGTGGGTCGGGATGCAACCACGCCCGCGCGTGGTGCGCGGCCACGATCAGCGCTCGCGCGGCGCGTGAACGACTCCGACGATGCCCCGCCTATAATCGGGACCTCGCGGCCGACGTGCCGCGGCAGGGGGCGCATCGGTGCGCGAGATCCTGGCCACGATCGAACTCGTCGCGCATCGCGGCAACGCCGCCGAATTTCCGGAGAACACCCTTCCGGCGTTCGAATCCGCCGCGCGACTCGGCTGCCGGTGGCTCGAGTGCGACGTCCAGCTCGCGGCGGATGGCATACCTTTCGTGGTCCACGACGTCGACCTGCAGCGCACCGCCGGCGTGACGATGAACATCCTGCAGACGGTGAGCCGGGATCTCGATGCCGTTGAGCCCGTCGAGGCCGCGCGTTTCGGCGCACGATTCACCGGTATACCGCTGCCGCGCCTCACAGCGCTGGCGGCATGGCTCGCGTCGTGGCCCGGGCCGGGTCTGTTCGTCGAACTCAAGCGTGCGAGCCTGCTGCACCATGGGCGGCACGCCTGTCTCGACGCGGCAGACGGGTCCCTCACGACGGTGCGCGATCGCTGCGTGATCATCTCGTTCGACCTGGAGGTGCTGCCCCTCGCGCGGCGTCGCGGCTACCGGATCGGCTGGGTACTGCCGCGCTACGACGATGCGGCGCTCGCGGCGCTCGACGTGCTGCAGCCTGAATTCGTGTTCTGCGATCACCACCGCCTGCCCGTCGATGGCCCCCTGCCCGCGGGAACCTGGGAGTGGGCCTGCTACGAGGTGCAGAGCGCGACACTCGCACGCCAGCTGCACGGCCGCGGCGTGCGCTTCATCGAGACGATGGAGGTCGCACGACTCACCCGGGAACTCGGGGCCGGCGCCGCATCGACATGAGCGCGCACTACGACGTGGTCGTGGCGGGCGGCGGCATCCACGGCGCCGGCGTCGCGCAGGCCGCCGCCGCCGCCGGCCATTCCGTGCTGCTGGTCGAACGGCACGACCTCGCGCACGGCACCTCGAGCCGCTCGAGCAAACTGATCCATGGCGGACTGCGCTATCTCGAGACCGGTCAGCTGCGGCTGGTTCGCGAGAGTCTCGCCGAGCGCGAGCTGTTGCTGAGGCTCGCACCCGGACTGGTGCGGCTGCGTCCGTTCTTCGTGCCGATCTATGCGACGACGCGACGGCGGCCCTGGCAGCTGCGTGCGGGGCTCACACTCTATGCCATGCTCGGCAACATGGCCCGGTCGACGCGCTTCGACGCGCTGCCCAGACGCCAGTGGCCGCGGCTCGACGGACTGGAGCAGGACGGGCTGCAGCAGGTCTTCCGCTACTTCGACGCGCAGACCGACGATGCGCGACTCACGCGCGCCGTAGTGGGCTCGGCCATGCGGCTCGGCGCGGACCTCGCGCTGCACACGGAGCTGCTCGAGGCGGAGCTCACCGCCGAGGGTGCGGTACTGGTCGTGAACAGTGGCGGCCGGCACAGCGAGCTGCGCGCCCGCGTGCTCGTGAATGCGGCAGGTCCCTGGGCACCACAACTCGCCGCGCGCGTGCGCGGAGCACCACCGGCCCCGCCGGTGGAACTCGTGCAGGGCACGCACCTGCTGCTGGGCGGCGAGATGCGGGCCGGGATCTATTACGTCGAGAGCCCCACGGACGGCAGGGCCGTGTTCGTGATGCCGTGGAAGGAAACCGTCCTGCTCGGCACGACGGAGACTGTCTATCACGGCGATCCCGAGTGCGTCGCACCTCTGCCGCAGGAGGCGGATTACCTGCTGCGGGTACTTGCGCGGTATTTCCCTGCGTATCGGCGTGGCGCCACGCGGGTGCTCGGATCCTTCGCCGGCCTGCGCGTGCTGCCGCGTGGAGGCCGCGCGTTCGGCCGGACGCGCGAAACGCTGCTGCATGCCGACCGGCACGGCGCCCCCCGGTTCCTGAGCATCTATGGCGGCAAACTGACTGGATGGCGAGCCACCGCCGCGCGCGTACTGGACCGCATCGCCGCAGCGCTGCCCGCGGCACGGGCGCGTGGCGATACCCGCGAGCTGCGGCTCGACCCGGTAGACTGACCGCCCATGTCCGGCGACATCTTCATCGCGATCGATCAGGGCAGCCACGCAAGCCGCGCCATCGCCTTCGATCAGCGCGGCCAGCGGCTCGCGGCGACATTGCAGACCGTCGGAACCTCGCACAATGCGCTCGGTCACGTCGAGCACGATGCCGAGGAAGTCGTCGCGACCGTGTGCGCCTGCCTCGATGACCTGGCCGCGCAACTTCCGGCGTCGCGCTGGTCGGCAGCCGGTCTGGCGACGCAGCGATCGACAATCGTCTGCTGGGATCGCGCGAGCGGGCGCGCTCTGTCGCCAGCCATCTCCTGGCGCGACCGGCGCCAGAGCGCCTGGCTCACACGTCTCGATCGCCATGCGCAGGAAGTGCATGCACTCACCGGCCTGCCGCTGTCGCCGCACTATGGCGCGAGCAAGCTGCGATGGTGTCTCGACCACCTGCCGGCGGTACGAGCGGCACACGCCGCCGGCTCGCTGTACGCGGGCCCCCTGTCGAGCTTCCTGCTGTTCAGGCTGCTGCGCGAGCAGCCGTTCCTGGTCGACCCGGCGAACGCCTCGCGCACGCAGTTGTGGTCACCGCAGACGCGCGATTTTCATCCAGGACTGCTCGATCTGTTCGGCGTGCCGCGAGCGATCCTGCCGCTGCCGGCACTGACGCAGCAGCGCTTCGGCACCCTGGCGGTCGGCGGCCACGAGACACCGCTGGTGGCGTGCACCGGCGATCAGGCGGCGGTACCCTTTGCGGGCGGCGCATTGGAACCGGGGGTGGCCTACCTGAACATCGGCACCGGCGCGTTCCTGTTGCGCGCGATCAGCCAGGCAGTGGCCGCCGCCCCGCTGCTGACGTCCGTGCTGAGGGCGAATGCCACCTCCATCGACTACGTCCTCGAAGGGACCGTGAACGGCGCCATGGCGGCACTCGACGAGTTCGCGGCCAACGAGGGTGTCGCGGTCGACGAACTGCTGGCGGCGGTTGACGATGACGAATCGATCACCACGCACGCACCTTTCTTCCTCAATGGCGTGGGCGGCCTGGGCGCACCGTTCTGGGTCCCCGATTTTCAATCCCGGTTCGAGGGAAACGGCACGGTACGCGACCGGTTCCGGGCAGTGATCGAAAGCATCGCGTTCCTGGTGCGTGCCAACCTCGATGAAATGGGACGCCACCTGCCCCCGCCCGTGCAGCTGATCACGACGGGCGGACTGTCACGCAACCGCCTGCTGCGCAGGCTGCTGGCCAGGCTCACCGGCGTGCCGGTCGCATGCGCCGCCGAGAGCGAGGCGACCGGACGTGGCATCGCCTTTCTGGCGGCCCATCAGCCACCGAGCTGGGATCGGGGCCGTGTCGAGACCGTGCAGCCCGTGACCGACCAGATCCAGCAGGCCCGCTACGTGAAATGGCTCGATCTCATGCAGTCCTGCATCGCGCGTCGCTGAGCCGCATGTCGGGCGCCGGAAGCCACAATACTGCCGGAACACGAGCGGCCATCACGCTGCACGGCGGCGAGTGGCCATCAGTGGGGGATCAGCGCGCGGTGACCACGATGGCGACACGATTGTTGGCGGACGCGACGCGATTCCAGTCGCCCGCCGTCGCATCGGCAGCCGCAGGGTAATCGACCGCCGGCTCCTGCTTGCCACGATCCGCGAGCACAGCTTCGATGCGCCCGCGGGACTCGCTCGTCACCGATGCGATGAGGTTCGCGAACGCGAGCGGCTGCCGATCGTTGGCGCCCAGAGATTCGAGGTGCGGATTGCCGATCTGGGCACATCTCGCAACCGGCGTGGCCGGGTCCGCCAGCACGTAGCCGCCGCCGCTCGCTTCACTGAGGCAGTACTCTCCGCTGTGCAGCTCGACCCGCACGATCCCGCGGAAATCGCGCTGCCTGAGCTCCGCGAACAGAGCGCGCAGCGACTCGATGCGTGCCGGGGCCAGCGGCAACTCGCCGTAGGGCACGCGCAGCACCGCGGGCTCACCGACACGTCCACCCGCAGCGGTTGCGGACTGCGCATTGGCGCGAGCCGCGGCTCGAACCTGTTCGAGCATGGTGCGCAGTGCCGCCGACTCCTGCTCGAGACGCGCACGCGCCGCCTCGACGTCTCGTGCCGTTTCCAGCGACTGCCAATAGAGGATCGAGACCACCACGAGCGCCAGCAGCGCCGCAGCAGCCGTCGCAATCCAGCCCCAGGGGGCGGCTGCCGGCGCTGGCTCCTGAACGGCCGGTGCCGGCGGCGCTTCCGGCTCGCGCGGCCGCAGTTCGGCCGCGATGCGCTGGGCCGAGCTGTCGATGGTGGCCATGAAAAAACGCCGCAACTCGATGGTCTGGTCGTGCAGCAGCTTTTCGATGTGCCCCCTGAGCGCACCGAACTCCATCGTACCGGCGGCCTCCGGCACCGTGGCAGCGTCGGCCGCCACGGGCACCTGAGGTTCGACGCTCTGGAACGCCGACGGTGTCGAGTCCCGGCGATCCGGCAGCAGCCGCAGCTGATACAGGACCTTCGTCACATCGACCGGGCGCACGGTCTTGGGCAGTACGCCGACGGCACCCAGCGCACGCGCCTGTCCGACGTACAGCTCGCCTTCCTGGGAGGTGTACATCATCACGGGGATCGACGCGGTCGCGGTATCGGTCTTGATGCGTTGCACAGCCTGCAGGCCATCCATGCCGGGCATCATGTGATCCATGAAGATCACATCGGGACGGTGGTCCTTCAGATACTCCAGTGCCTGCTCGGCGGATTCGGCCGAATCGACCTCGAGCCCGTACTTCTCGAGCATCCTGCTCAGCACGATCCGTGCGGACTTCGAGTCATCGACCACCAGTGCCCGCCTGGCTGTCATGCGGATCCCCCTCTACGACGTCTGCTGGAGTGTAGCCCAAGCAACCGGAGCGCATCGATACGGGGCCGCAGCGGCCGCGCGCGGGCACGCCGGGCATCCACGGATTGACCCCTGCCGTGGATGAGCGACCATGCGACTTATGGCAGATCGCGGCGGGACCATGATGCGCAGGGGTGCGCCGCGAATCGCGCTGGCGCTGCTCGCTCTGGGCTGCATTGCGGCGGAGCCCGCCACCGCCGCGAGGCGTCTTCAGGTGGAGATCGCGCAGGTCGACTACGCCGGCGTGCGTGCCACCAACGTCGCGGCTTCACTGCAGCTCGAAGCGCGGAATCCCGTCTTAAAGGCGGCGGCCGGACGCATCTCGCTGCCCGCGCCCGCCGGCGAACTGCAGCACGTGACGGCATCCTGCCCGTCCCTCGAGGTGCAGCGCGACGAGCTGGCCTGCGGCGCGGGCCGCCTGCAGGGCAGGCTCGGCCCACTCGGCGAGCAGCGCGTGAAGGTGGCGCTGCGCGGCAGTCCGGCACGGTCACGCTACGACGTCCGACTCGACAACCTGGCCCTCGCCGGCGGCAGCGCCAGCCTGCGACTGACCGCGGTCGGGACCCGTGCGCAGGCGGCCGTACGTGTCGATCGGGCGGCGATCGAAGGCCTGGTGCAGCTCGGCGGCTACGCCAGCTCGCTGCCCGAGGGCATGACCCTGTCAGGCCATGTTGGTGCACAACTCGACGTGGCCCTGGATGCACGCGGCCTCACACACTTCGAAGGGCAGCTGCAGCTGCATGCGGTGAGCTATGCGACAGCGGACGGCCGCAACGCCGCCGAAGGACTCGCAGGCGAGCTGCAGTGGCACGCATCACGGCCCGCATCTGAGAAGCAGTGGGCGCTCACCGGTGATGCCAGCCTGACTGGAGGAGCCGTCTACAGCGAACCCGTGTATCTCGATTTCGGTCCGCACCAGCTGCAGTTCGCGGTGCGCGGACGCGTGGACATCGGTCACCAGCGTGTGCAGCTCGAGCATTACGCGCTCGGGCACGCCGGCATCGCCAGCCTCACGGGCACGGGCGAAATCGACCTCAGGGCGGCGGCCCCCTTGCGCCAGCTGCGTCTCGAACTCGTCGATCTGGACATGGCCACAGCGGCACCGGCGTACCTGCAGCCGGTGCTGATGACGACGGACTTCAAGGACCTGCAGGCACTGGGTCATTTGCGCGGCCAGATCGATGTGGACCAGGGCAGCGTGAGTCGCGTCGACCTCGACTTCGATCAGGTCACGCTCGACAGCACGACCGGTGCGCTGTCGCTGGACGGTCTCTCCGGACGCCTGTCCTGGGTGGATGAGGATCTGCGCCGCGACCTTGCCCTCGCTGGAGACTCGTCGCGATTCCACTCGCGACTGCGATTCGACGCCGCACGCGTGTGGGGCATCGAGATCGGTGCCACGGAACTGCCCTTCACGACCTCCGGCCGCCACTTCCGCATGCTCGATCCCGTGCTCCTGCCGATCTTCGACGGCGGCCTCGCGGTACAGACGCTGCGCATCCGTCACGCCGGCACGCCCAGGCAGTACGTGCGCTTCGACGCCGAGCTGCGTCCGATCAGCATGGGCCTGATCACCTCCGCCCTCGGCCTGCCGCTGTTCGACGGCACGCTCGCGGGCCGCATCCCGGGTATCGAGCTGCGCGGCGACACGGTCACGACACGCGGCAACCTGGAGATGAGCGCCTTCGATGGCAGGGTGACGGTGCGCGACCTCAGACTCAAGGATCCGCTCGGCCAGTACCCGCAGCTGTTCGCGTCCATCGATATCGACAGTCTCGATCTGGCGCAACTGACCAGCACCTTCTCGTTTGGCATGATCACGGGGCGCATCTCCGGACGGGTGGAGGGGCTCGAGACCTTCAACTGGATGCCCGTGGCACTCGATGCACGCGTCTTCACGACGCCCGGGGATCGCACGCCCCGGCGCATTTCGCAGCGGGCAGTCGCGAACCTGTCGCGCATCGGCGGCGGCTCGGGCGGCTCGGTCTCGGGTGCACTGCAGAGCGGCTTCCTGCGTTTCTTCAAGCAGTTCCACTACCGGCGCCTGGGGCTCAGCTGCCGCCTGCGCAACGACATCTGCGAGATGGACGGTGTGGCACCCGCCGACGGCGGCTATTACATCGTGCAGGGATCGGGTCTGCCGCGCATCGACGTGATCGGCAGCCAGCACCGCGTCGCGTGGAGCCGGCTGGTCAAGCAGCTGCAGGCCATCTCGACTTCGGGTGGACCCGTGGTCCGTTGAGCGACGCCGGGGGTGCACGCCAGGTGAAATTGACCATAAACTAGCAGGCCGCCGATTCAGCATGCGTTCATGGCCGTCTCGACAGGATGCCGGCCGAAGCGACCACCGCGGAGGACTCCCGATGACCTGTTGGCTGCGCACCGTACTCGTGACTGTCGCCATCACGCTCGCTTCCTGCGTGACGATCAACGTCTACTTCCCGGCAGCCGCTGCGGAGAAGGCGGCCGACCGCATCATCGAGGACGTCTGGGGCAAGGAGGGGCAGCCGCCGGCATCCGCACCGGAGAAGGGCAACGAACAGTCCTCGCTGTTCCACCCCGGTCACATGCCGCGCGTGCTGCTCGCCTGGTCGCAGCAGGCCACGGACTTCGTGATCCCGGCCGCCGCCGCGGAGGCCGATCTGGATGTCACCTCGCCCGCAATCCGGCAGCTGACGGCCTCGATGGAGGCGCGCCACGCGCAGCTCGAGAAGTATTACGCCTCGGGCGCCGTGGGCCTGACACCGAACGGCATGGTCGAACTGCGCGATCCGAATGCCGTGCCGCTGCCGGAGCGCACGGTCGTCCGCAAGCTGGTCACCGACGAGAACGCCAACCGCGCGGCACTGTATGCCGAGATCGCGCGCACCAACGGCCACCCGGAATGGGAGGCCGACATCCGCTCGACCTTCGGCCAGCGCTGGGTCGCGAAGGCGCGCGCCGGCTGGTGGTACAAGAACGCCTCGGGACAGTGGGTGCAGAAGTAAGGACGTCCGCTGTGGACCGGCGGCCGGTCGACGGGCGGCAGGGCTGAGGCGGGCGCCTCTGCGGAAGGGCACGCCGGAGCAGTCCACCGCGGCGGATCGCGTGGCTCAGGCGACGGGATCGATCAGTTCCGGTCCCTCGTTGCGCGGACTGTTGACGCGCGGACCCACGCGTCGCGCCATCCAGCCGGCGTCTTCGTCGGGCCGCAGCAGCGCCTCCAGCGACGCAACGGGCTGAACGGCAGGGTCGAGCCACCGCTCGTAACCCGACGCTGCGATCACGGCTGGCATGCGGTCATGGATCCCGCGGATCGAAGGCGCAGCCTGCGCCGTGACGATGGTGCAGGACTCCACCGCCTCGCCCCCCTCCGGCGACTGCCAGCTTGCCCAGAGCCCCGCCATGCCGAACGGCGCACCGTCGCGGCGGTGTACGAACCATGGCTGCTTGCCGCCGGCCACGACCTGCCATTCGTACCAGCCGTCGGCCAGCACCAGGCAGCGACGACGGCGGAACGCATCGCGGAACGCGGGCTTCGTGGCCACTGTCTCGGCGCGCGCATTGATCGTGCGGGCCGCCATCCGGACGTCCCGCGCCCAGTGCGGCAGCAGGCCCCACCGCAGCAGCACCAGCGAGCGTTCGCCCCCGGCAGCCATGCGTACCGCAGCCACCCGCTGCATCGGCGCAATGTTGTACCGCGGCTCGATGGCGATGGGCCCCAGCAGACCGAAGATTCTGGTCACGGCCTCGCCCGGCGAGAAGAATGCGTAGCGGCCGCACATGGTCAGGAAGGCCTACTCGCGGACACCGACGCCTTTCTTCATCAGTGCGACGGCTACCGCGAACAGTACCGCCGCAGCCAGCAGCATGAGCAGGTAGGCACGCCCCGTCGGCACGTCCGCGGCGCCCAGGAAGCCGAACCGGAAGGCATTGACCATGTACAGGATCGGGTTGGCGTGAGACAGCGCCTCGGCCCACGGCGGCAGCATCTTCACGGAATAGAACACGCCACCCAGGTAGACGAGCGGCGTCAGAATGAAGGTGGGGAACCAGGTGATCTGGTCGAAGTTGCTCGCGAATGTCGCGTTGATGAACCCGCCCAGCGAGAACACCACCGAGGTCAGCAGCACCGAGCTCAGGACGATCAGCGGGTGCTCGATGTGCAGGTGCGTGAACAACAGCGTCACGCCGGTGACGACGAGGCCGACGAGGACGCCGCGCAGCACGCCGCCGCCCACGTAGCCGACCACGATGGCCCACGCGGGCAGCGGCGCGACCAGCAGTTCCTCGATGTGCTTGCCGAACTTCGCACCGAAGAAGCTCGACACGACGTTGCCGTAGGAGTTCGTGATCACGGACATCATGATCAGGCCGGGAGCGATGAACTGCGTGTACGGGTGGCCGCCGATGTCGCCGATGCGCGAGCCGATCAGGCTGCCGAACACGATGAAGTACAGCGCGGCCGTAACGCCCGGCGGGATCAGCGTCTGGCCCCAGATGCGGACGATGCGGCCGAACTCCCGGCGTACGATGGTCTGCAGGCCGATGCGCGTGGTCGTGAAGCGGGACTGGGCCACGTTCACGCGCTGCCACCAGCCGTGGAGGCTCCGCCGTGCCCTTCGACCAGCCGCATGAACAGCTCCTCCAGGCGATTGACCTTGTTGCGCATGCTCACGACCTCGATGCCGCCCGCCGTCAGCGCCGCGAACACCTCGTTCAGGTTCCGGTCACGCGACACGTCCACCTCCAGCGTGTGGTCGTCCGGCCGGCGCAGCACGAAGCCGGCGAGCTCCGGCGTGGCGTCGAGCGGCTCGCGGACGTTGAGCACGAAGGTCTCCTGATGCAGCTTGCGGATCACGCTGGCCATGCTGTCGTTCTCGATGATGCGGCCACCATCGATGATGGCCACGTGCCGGCAGAGGTTCTCCGCCTCCTCGAGATAGTGCGTGGTCATGATG
>CAYWMY010000006.1:0-8908 GCA_964459405.1 uncultured Steroidobacteraceae bacterium
CGGCCCACAACGGCGATGATGGACAGCTTCGACGTACTGCTCGTCGATCTGCAGGACCTGGGCTGTCGCATCTACACGTTCATCACCACGCTGCGCTACGTGCTCGAGGAGGCCGCCCGCCATGGCAGGGCGGTCTGGGTGCTGGACCGTCCGAATCCCGTCGGCCGGCCCGTCGAGGGAACGACGCTGAAGCCGGGCTGGGAGAGTTTCGTCGGTGCGGGCGCGCTGCCGATGCGCCACGGCCTGACGCTGGGCGAACTGGGCCACTGGTTCGTGCGGAAGCTGAGGCTCGATGTCGACTACCGGGTCGTGCCGCTGCGCGGCTGGCAGCCCGCGCGCGCGCCCGGGTTCGGCTGGCCGCTGGGGCAGCGCAGCTGGGTCAATCCGAGCCCAAACGCGCCGAGCGTGTCGATGGCGCGCTGTTATGCGGGCACCGTGATGCTGGAGGGCACCACGCTGTCGGAAGGCCGCGGCACGACGCGGCCGCTCGAACTCTTTGGCGCACCGGACCTCGATGCACGCGCACTGCACGAGGCCATGCAGGCGATCGCACCCGAGTGGCTCGCGGGCTGCAGGCTGCGCAACTGCTGGTTCGAGCCGACCTTCCACAAGCACGCGGGCCGGCTCTGCGCCGGGCTGCAGCTCCACGTCGACGACCCGGCCTACGACCACGAGCGGTTCCGTCCCTGGCGTCTGATGGCGGTGGCCTTCAAGGCCGCGCGCCGGCTCGCGCCCGACTATGCGCTGTGGCGTGACTTTCCCTACGAATACGAGCGCGAACGTCTCGCGATCGATCTGATCAACGGTGGCGAATCCCTGCGACGCTGGGTCGACGATCCGGCAGCGACCGCGGCGGATCTCGAGGCGCTGGCAGGACCGGACGAGAGAGCGTGGCAGGAGGAGCGCGAGCAGTACCTGCTGTATCGCTGACCGACCGGTGCTGACCACTGCAGGCGCCGGTTGGCGCGGCTGGCCTCCCTCCCTGCGGCGCGGGCCCCGCCGCGCCAGGCGCGGCCGGGGCTGGTGCGGTGCATCCGCCGGCGGGTGGCTACTTGCCCAGCGAGCCGAACACCTTCTGCAGGATGCTGCTCGCCTGTCCCAGGGGATTCTTGCGGATGGCGGCTTCTTCTTTCGCGATCATCAGGAACAGGCCGTCCAGCGCCTTGTCGGTCACGTACGACTCGATGCTCGCCTTCTCGGGCTTCATGAGGCCCGCGCTGCTGAGCCGGCCCGCGAGGGCGTTGTACTTCTGCGCGACCTCGACCTTGCCCGTCGTGCGCTGCACGATCGGCAGCAGCTTCTCGCGCAGCTCGGGTGTGCTGGTGCGCTTGAAGTACTGCGTGGCCGCGTCATCGGGACCCGACAGGATCGACGCGGCGTCCTGCACAGTCATCTCCTTCACGGCGTCGACCAGCACGGCCTTCGCTTCCGGCATCGCGGCTTCGGCCGCGCGATTCATCGCGACCACGAGTTGGTCGGACTGCTTGCGCAGCCCGAGCGCCCGCATGGCCCTGTCGGCCTTCTTCAGCGACTTCGGCAGCGGGATCTTGACCTCCGGATTGCCGAGGAAGCCGTCCGGCTTGCCCAGACGATCGACGGCGACCCTGGCGCCCTGCGTGAGCGCTTCGCGCAGGCCAGCGACGCGCTCGCCGCCCGTCAGGTCCTTCGCGGCAATCGACAGCGCGGGCGAGAGCGCCAGGAAGAGCAACGTCGCCAGCGTGCCCAGTCGGGCGGAGCGGGGGAGTGAGCCGACCATCGTGGCGCGCCTTCTTCAGTCCTTCTGGCACCAGCATCGACCCCGCACCGCTCGATTGTCAATGCTGCGATGGCACGCGCCTGCGGGGTGAGCCGCGGAGGGTTCGGTCGCTGGCCTCGGGACCGGCGGCCGGCACTGCCCGCGGCGTGTGGTGGGGCCCGCGGCGCTCCATGCGGGCCACGGACCGGAGCCTCAGGCCAGATGGGCCATGACGTGGTCGACCTCGTCGGCACTGCCCAGCACGACCGCGGTGCGCTGGTGGATGTCCGTCGGCCGCACGTCGAGGATGCGCGACCCGGGCGTCGCGAGCGCCTTGCCGCCAGCCTGCTCCATGATCATCGCCATCGGGTTGGCCTCGTACATCAGGCGCAGCTTGCCGTTCGGCGCCTTTTTCGTCGGCGGATACATGAATACGCCGCCCTTCAGCAGGATGCGGTGCACGTCGGCGACCATGGCGCCGACGTAGCGGCTCGAATAGCCGTGCTCCTGCGCCCAGTCGAGGTAGCGCTGATAGCCCTCCGGGAAGCTGCGGCGGTTGCCTTCGTTCACCGAGTAGCTCCTGTTGGCCCCCGGGATGCGGAGGCCGCGCTCGACCAGCATGAACGCGCCATAGGATGGGTCGAGCACGAACATGTCGACGCCGTTGCCCACGGTCAGCACGAACACGGTCGACGAGCCGTAGAGCACGTAGCCCGCGGCGACCTGCTCCGTGCCAGGCTGCAGCAGCGACTGCTCGGTGCGCGCGGCGCGCCGGTCGTGGCGCAGGATGCTGAAGATCGTGCCCACGCCGCCGCACACGTCGAGGTTCGACGAGCCGTCGAGCGGGTCGAACAGCACGCAGTAGCGCCGCTCGCCGCCGCGATCATCGCGCAGGATCACGGGCTCCTCGTTTTCCTCCGATGCGACGATGGCCACGCCTTCACGGCCGCCCAGTGTGCGCAGCAGGATCTCGTTGGCGATCACGTCGAGTTTCTGCTGCTGCTCGCCCTGCACGTTCTCCTCGCCCGCGCTGCCGAGCACGTTCTCGAGGCGCGCACGGCGCACCTTCGCGGCGATCATCTTCGACGAGATGGACAATGCCGACAGGATCCATGACAGCGTGCCCGTCGCTTCGGCGAAGTCTGCCTGCTGCTGCAGGATGTGTCCCTGCAGCGTGACGATCGGGCCGGTGTGCGGGGATGTGGCAGAAGGGTCGGGGGACATGCGGAACGTGCTCCTTGAGCGGTTTGTGGCCGGCGGCCGGTGTGACACAGGGCGTGCATTGTGGCGCAGCAACCCGCAGCACGTCATGGACCGGCATCACGGAGGCCGCCGGGCCCTGGCGCGTTCCGCGCGCGCGGCCCTGGATGCATGAGTCGGGGCCCGCGCCGACTGGGTCTGGCACCGTCTTTCGTGCATGATGCGTGTCTTCACGCCGCGCAGGTGATATCGCGATGCCGGACTCGGAACGGCAACCAGCGCGAGATGCTCCGATCGTCTGGAGCACCTCGCTGATGTTCGTGTTGACGCTGCTGGGTGCCCTGACGGTCGTGCCCTGGTACGGCTTCGCCGTCGGTTACAGCAGTGCCGCGTGGATCTGCTTCGCGGCGCTGCTCGTGGCCACGGGCCTGTCGATCACGGCGGGCTATCACCGGCTGTGGGCGCATCGTGCCTATGCGGCGCACCCGGTCGTACGGCTGGTCTTCATGGTGTTCGGCACCATGGCCATCCAGAACAGCATCCTGGTCTGGGCGTCCGGGCACCGCACCCATCACCGCCACGTGGACGACGTCGACCGCGACCCGTACTCGGCGCGCCGCGGCCTGTGGTTCTCGCACATCGGATGGATGCTGCGCGACTACCCGTCGGGCCGGCCCGACTTCTCGAACGTACCGGATCTGCGTCGCGACCCGCTGGTGATGTTCCAGCACCGGCACTACCTGCTCCTGGTGCTGCTCACCAATCTCGGCCTGCCGCTGCTGATCGGTGCGGCGGTCGGCGACGTCGCGGGTGTGCTGCTGCTGGGTGGTCTGCTGCGGCTCGTCGTCAACCACCATGTGACGTTCTTCATCAACTCGCTGGCGCACTGCTGGGGCGCGCAGCCGTACACCGACGAGAACACGGCGCGCGACAATCCGCTGCTCGCGTTCCTGACCTACGGCGAGGGTTATCACAACTTCCATCACCTGTACGCGGGCGACTACCGCAATGGCGTGAGGTGGTGGCAGTGGGACCCCACGAAGTGGCTGATCCGGGGTCTGTCGGTGATCGGGCTTTGCGGCAATCTGCGGCGCATTCCGGACTTCACGATCCAGCGGGCACGTCTCGCGATGCAGTTCAGGCGCCTGGAGCGGAGGATTGCGGCACGAGGTGCCGGCGCGTCCGCGTCGCCGCGGCTCGACCTTGACGTGATACGCAGGCAGCTCGCTCGCGAGTACGAAATCTTCATGAGCACGGTCGAGGCGTGGATCCGGGCGCGGGACGAGTGGTACGCGCGCACGCGCCATCGCATCGCGCAGCGGCTCGAGAGGTCGGACTTCCGCCGCCAGTCGCGCGCGTACCTGCAGACGCTGCGCGCACAGCGTCGGCGGCTGGAGATGCTGGGCGCTCAGCCCGCCTGATGCCGGCCGGCGGCGCGCCGCAGCACGAAATCGCGGCGGGATTCAGCCCGTCGCCGCCGGGCGGAAGTCGATGCGCTCCTGGCTCGGCAGGCACCAGATGTCGACGGGCGCCATTCGGCCGCGCAGCTTCAGCGCCGGCAGACCGATGATGTTGAGCCCGTGGTGCGATCGGTCGAGTGATTTCTTGACGGCCGCGGAAAACAGCGCCTCGCCGGCGCGTGCACGCTCCGAGAGCCGGGCTGCGACATTGACCGTGTCGCCGACGATCGTGTAGCTCTGGTGCTGCGGTGAGCCGACATGACCGGCAATGAGTTCGCCGGCGTTGATGCCGATACCGAGCCCCGTCTCGATCGACAGGCGCCGCTTCCACTCGCGTGCGAGCGGCTGGAAGCCTTCCAGCATTTCGCACGCCGCGTCGATCGCCGAGCCGGGCGCGTCCTCGAGCCGCTCGCGCACTCCGAATCCCGCCATGAGTCCGTCGCCGGCGAGGTGGAACACGGTGCCGCCGTGGCGCACCGTGATGCCGGTCAGCAGCTCGAAGAACTCGTTCAGCAGGGGCACCACCTCGCCGGGCGGCAGTCGCTCCGAGATACCCGTGAACCCGCGCATGTCGGCGAACATGACCGCGCCCGACAGCCGCGCATGCGCCGTGTCGGCGCGCGAGCGCAGCTCGCAGCGGCAGGTGCCGATCTGGTGCAGCTCGATGAGGTTGCCGGCGGGATCGCGCAGCAGCACGCGTTCAGCGGCCGGGATCACGAGGCCGGGCAGACAGCGATGCGGCACGCCCAGACGGCCGAGTTCGGCCTTGGCGGCGGCGATGTCCGCCACTGCGAAGGCGACGTGCGGAAGCGAGGGGTCGAGGCCCACGTCGGGTGCGAGCCGGGAACCGCCCGCGGCGACGATCTGCAGCTGCGCATGCTGGCCCGCGCCCAGCCACTGGGCGCGGACACCGGGAAGTCCGGGGTGCGAAGTGTCGGGCACGAGCCCGAGCACCCCGGTGTAGAAATCAAACGCTGCGCTGGCGGCTTCGCCGGATGCAGGCACGCGCACCGCATGGCGGTGCAGCTCGAGCACCCGGATCACCATCGCGCGAATCTCCCCGCCTCAGGACGCGGTCCCGCCGCACTCGCAGGCCGCGTATGCTCTCCCAGAAACGACCGTCTTGTCACCGGGCAGCCGGCCGAAGGGCCACCCGGTGACGATGGATGATCCGCAGCGTCGTCAGGAGGCCGCGGTCGCCAGCGTCCGGCTCCCAACCCGCGGTGCGCCGCGCAGAGTCTTGAAGCCGGCGGTCCAGCGGTATGTAGACGGTTTGCCGCAGACCGGGATCAGCGCCCGGTCGCCCATTGCCTGCTGAGCCTCTCGCATCCGACGCAACAGCGCGGCCGATTCTGCTTCGGTCACGGCCGCGGGAATCGCAGGAGTCTCGGTAGCCATGGTCACTCACCTCCATGCATCACCACCCTCGGTGGTGGAACTCACTCTGCGTGGTTCGACCGGTGCGACGTTAGGACGTTCCGGCTGAGCATCGGGACAAACACCTGCTGAAAGGCCGTAAACCGCCTGTCTGTGCGTTTGTCGCAACGTCAATCGCCGCACCGGCAGGGGTTGTTGCAGGGTCGCAACGTGCGCTGGCTCACATCCGGAGAGCGGAGTCGTGTCCGCGGCGTCGGGCGCGGACTAGAGTGACGACCGTCGCCTCAGGCCGCCGTCACAACGTCGCTGCATGTCGTCACCCGGATTGCTGTGGTTCAACCTCTGTATCGCGGAACAGCCGGATCCCCCGCGTGTGTTCGCACCGCACTTCGATGTGCGCCGCGGTGACGTGGGTGCATTCTCGGTGGGTGGGCCATTGTGGGCCAAGCCGGACAGCGTCGCACCGGAGGTGTTCTGCTTCGAGTTCGATTACCCGGACATGCAGGGGTTGCGGCTGATCCCCGAGGCGAAGCGACGCCATCCGTCAATTCCGATCCTGCTGCTGACCACGCAGCACTCCGCGGATCTGGCCCTCTGGGCGCTGCGCGCGCGCGTGTTCGACTATCTCGTGAAGCCGCTGGCGCAGGACGACGTGGCGCGCTGCATGGAACAGCTCCACCAGGCACTGGAGGCACGCCGCCACCAGCTCACCCGGACCGTCGCGACGGCCAGGACGCGCATCCCGAAGGAGGCGCGCTTCCGGCCGCTGCGCACCGAGCGGCCACTGCTGCCGGCACTGTCTCACGTCACGCGCAATCTCGGACTGCCGATCGCCCTCAGCACCGTCGCCGGGCTCTGTGGCATGTCGGCGCAGCGCTTCAGCCGCGAGTTCAAAGCCGCATTCGGCACCACGTTCCAGGAATACCTGCGTGACTGCCGTCTTGCCGAGGCACGCCGGCTGCTCGCGAATCCGGCCGTACCGATCGCCGACGTCGCTGCCATGACCGGTTTCACCGACGCTTCGTACTTCGCGCGCCTGTTCCGACGTTATCAGGGCCACACGCCGACCGGATTCCGTCAGCTCGCACTTGCCGGACGGCGCGCGGGCGTGGATCCCTCGGAACTGGTGCTCGCAACCGGGTAGAGACCGGGTGCGGCTGCCGGCTGCCGGCTGCCGGCTGCCGGCGGCGGCGCGTGGCCGAGCGGTGCAACGCCGCCGGTGCGACATCGAGCTGGCGGAACCCGGATCGCACGATGCTGGGCGCGTCGTCTGACCGCAGAACCTCGCCGGTGCGATCCCGATGCAGCGCGGTTGGCCGCCGGGTATCCGACCTGTCGCCGGCGTGGATCGACATCGATCGGGCCGGAACGGACCCGTGCCTGAGTGGCGCGCCCGGAGGGATTCGAACCCCCGACCACTCGGTTCGAAGCCGAGTACTCTATCCAGCTGAGCTACGGGCGCATCGCGGCGAGGACAGCGTGCACTATGCCCGAAGCGTCCCGCCGCGGGCTACCGGCGCGGAGCCGGCCGCGACTTTGGCGGACGTACAGCGCGTCCGCCGTTTCGTAGGGGCCTCCGCGCGGCCTGCGGTGCCGGCCGGGCCGCTCTCGCGTTGCGGCGCCCACCGCGCTACCGACGGCCCGCGAGCCAGTCGTTCAGCACCTCGTGAAAGAACCGCACGCGGGTCTCCTGCGCAGACAGATAGCTGTCGCGGTAACCCCGGGACCGCATGCCGCGCTGCTGGCCCTCGGCCAGCATCATGTCCTGATAGACGATCTGTCCCGCGAGTTCCGGAATGCCGCGGCCACGATCGAACGCTCGGTGGTCGCAGAAATCGGCTTCCTCGTAGGGGAGCCGCCCGAACATGATCACCTCGCCCTCGGTGACTCCCTCGACGGGGAAAACGAAGCTCCACAGGTCGAAGCTGCACTTGTTCGGATCGTCGGGGTGTGGCTCGCTGCGATAGAAGATGAAGTGATCCGGCAGGAATGACATCGTGACGTTCGGGAAGATCACCGTGTGCAGGCTGTCGGTGAGCTGCTCGTCGTCCATCTCCTCGTAGTGCAGATAGCCGCGTTCCTTCCAGAGCTTTCGCTTCTGGCGCTTGAGATCGAGCCAACCCCGGGTCGCCCGGGTCTCGAAGTCCGGGTACGAGGCCGGGTCGATGTCCCACTGGCGCAGCAGCTCATCGAAGAAATGCGGAGTGCCGGGCGGCAGCCGGTCGCGCAGCGAAGGGCGCATGGGCTGAATCGTCCGCCCATGACCGCGCGGAAACATCTCGTGCCTGGCGCTCCAATAGTCCTGGTCGATCCAGGGCGGAACCTGCGGGTGTGCCGTGCGCGTATGGTAGGACTCGCTGAAATTGTCGGTCGCGAACTTCCAGTTGGTGTCGAGTTCGATCCTCATCCAGCCGACGCGTACGAGCCTGTCGAGCGGGTAGGCCGCATAGAGCTCGGGAATCGGCTCGAGGTACTCGAGCAGCGGCGGTGCCTGCGGATCCATGGTGTACCAGACGAACCCGCCCCAGGTGTCGACGCGCAGCGTCCTGAGCGAGGCCTTGCCGCAGGGGTCGCCCTGCGGATAGCTCTCGGGGTCCGGGACCTCACGCACCACGCCATCGCGTCCGTAGACCCAGCCGTGATACGGGCAGTGGAAGCTGCGGGCATGCGCGCTGTTCCAGACGAGGCGCTGGCCACGATGCGCGCAGGAGTTGTAGAACGCGCGCAGCGAGCCGTCGTCCTGCCGCACGACGATCACGGACTCGTGCATGAAGTCATGCACGATGTAGTCGCCCGCCTCGCGGAGCTCGCTCTCGCGTCCCGCGACGTGCCAGATGCGGGTCCAGAGACCGTCCCATTCCCGCTTGGCGAACCCGGGCGACCAGTAGCGCTGGCCGTCGATGGGGTCGCCGCGCAGCAGGGAAGGATCACGGCCGTTCATCGTCAGTGGATGGCGCACGGGCTGGTTCATGGCTCGGCTCCCGTCGACTGCGGTGGCCACAGGCTATGCCAAACACAACAGCGGGAGAAGTCCCGCCGTGAGGGCATCGTCGTCCACATGCGGGCCCCGCGAACGACCGCAGGGAACTGGCCGGTGGCGGCGGCCGGCGGCGCTCACGCCGTCGTCGCCCCGGGG
>CAYWMY010000006.1:8918-22841 GCA_964459405.1 uncultured Steroidobacteraceae bacterium
ATCTGCACGGCGAGCCAGCGCTCCTCGGCCGCGATGATCTGGCGGCCCAGTTCGGCGTCCTCGCGCGTGAGCTGCAGAAGCAGGTCAGGCGACCGTCCGTCGTAGATCGCCGGCTCAGCGAGTCGCGCGTGGATTCCATCGAGCCGCGACCGCAGCGACCGCAGTCGCTGCTCGAGCTCCTCGACCTCGCGCAGCAGCGGCCGGCGCCGTGTGAGCCAGTCGCGCCGCGCCTGGCTGGCCGCCAGGCGCTGCCGTTCGCGACGGGAGCGTGCTGCCGCAGCGTCCTCACCGGCGCCAGCCGCCGTGGCCGATGCGCGGCGGCTCTCGAGCCAGGCGACGTAGTCGTCGAGATCGCCATCGAAGGGCCGCACCCGGCCGTCCGCCACCAGCAGGAACTCGTCGCAGACCGTGCGCAGCAGGGCGCGATCGTGCGAGACCAGTACGAGGCTGCCGTCGTAGGCCGCGAGCGCGCGCGTGAGCGCATGTCGCATCTCGAGATCGAGATGGTTGGTGGGTTCGTCGAGCAGCAGCAGATTCGGGCCTGTGCGCACCAGCAGCGCGAGGACCAGCCGGGACTTCTCGCCGCCGGAGAAGCGCGCGACCGGCGCCTCGGCCTGCTCTCCCCGGAAATCGAAGCCGCCCAGCCAGTCACGCAGTTCCTGCTCGCGCGTGCGCGGCTCGCACAGCCGGAAGTGCCCGAGCGGCGAATCGGCGGGTCGCAGCTGCTCCAGCTGCTGCTGCGCGAAGTAGCCGATCTGCACACCGTTGCCGACCACGCGGCGGCCAGACGCGGGAGCACTCTCACCCGCGAGCAGGCGCATCAGTGTCGATTTGCCCGCGCCATTGGGGCCGAGCAGGCCGATGCGCGCGCCACTGCGCAGCGCGAGCTGCACGTCGCCGAGCACACGGCGCTCGCCATAGGCCGCGCTGGCGTCCTCGAGCGTCAGCAGTGGATCGGCGCAGCGGGGTGGTTCCGGGAACGCGAACTCGAACGGCGCGTCGACATGCGCGGGCGCGACCTGCTCCATGCGTGCCAGTGCCTTGAGGCGGCTCTGCGCCTGCCGGGCCTTGGTCGCCTTGGCCCGGAAGCGCGCGACGAAGCGTTCGATCGCCGCGACCTCCCGCTGCTGCTTCAGCTGCAGCGCACGCTGCATCGCGAGCCGCCCGGCGCGCTCGCGCTCGAAGATTGAGTAGTTGCCCGCGTAGAGCGTGACGCCGCCGTGCTCGAGATGCACGATGTGGGTCGTACAGGCATCCAGCAGGTCGCGGTCGTGCGAGATCAGCAGCAGCGTGCCGCCATAGGCCGCGAGCCAGCGCTCGAACCAGATGATCGCGTCGAGATCGAGGTGGTTGGTGGGCTCGTCGAGGAGCAGCAGGTCCGCACGGCTCACCAGCGCCTGCGCGAGGTTGAGCCGCATGCGCCAGCCGCCCGAGAACTCGGCGACGGGCCGCGTGAGGTCGGCCGTCGCGAAGCCGAGCCCGTCGAGCAGTGTCGCCGCCCGCGCGCTGGCACCGTAGCCGTCGATCGTGGCGAGGCCCGCGTGCAGCTCGCCGATGGCATTGCCGTCGTGGGCCGCTTCCGCCGCGGCCAGCTCGCGCTGCAGCCGCCGCAGTTCGGTGTCACCGTCCAGCACGTAGTCGAGGGCGGGTTGTGCCAGCGCCGGCGTCTCCTGAGCGACGCTCGCGATGCGCCAGTGCGCAGGCACACCGCACTCGCCGGCATCTGCGGCGAGCTCGCGGCGCAGCAGCGCGAACAGGCTGGATTTGCCGCTGCCGTTCGCGCCGACCACGCCGACGCGCCAGCCCGGAAACACCTGCAGGCTGGCGTGCTCGAACAGGCGGCGGGCGCCGCGTGCGAGCGTGACGTCGTGCAGGCGGATCACGGCTGCCGTGCAGCGGGCGCCCGCGGCCGCATCGCCAGGCAGCCCGGGCCCTCGGCGGGTGGCACGCTCGTGGACATGAAGCGGGCCCTGGTCAGAACAGCTGGACGCCGAGCCACCAGCCCAGCGCCGCGATGACCGCCGAGGCCGGGATGGTGATGATCCATGCGAGCACGATATTGCCCGCCACGCCCCAGCGCACGGCCTTGGCGCGCTGTACGGTGCCCACACCGACGATGGCGCCCGTGATCGTGTGCGTGGTCGACACCGGAATGCCGAAGAAGGACGCCATGAACAGCGTCAACGCACCGCCGGTCTCGGCGGCGAATCCTCCGACCGGCTTGAGCTTGGTGATGCGCTGGCCCATGGTCTTGACGATGCGCCAGCCGCCGAAAAGCGTGCCGAGCGCGATCGCGACGTAGCAGCTCACGATGACCCAGGCAGGCAGATGGTCCGTGGTCGTGACGCCGGCCGCGATCAGGAGCAGCCAGATGATGCCCATGGTCTTCTGCGCGTCGTTGCTGCCGTGGCCCATGCTGTACAGGGCCGATGACACCAGCTGCAGCCGCCGGAACCAGCGATCGACGCGTCGCGGCACGGACCGCCGGCAGATCCACGACACCGCGACCATGAGCAGGCCGGCGAGCAGCAGCCCGACGAGCGGCGAGACGAAGATGAAGATCGCCGTCTTGGTGATGCCGGGTGCCAGCAGCGGTCCGGTGCCCGCCTTGGCAACGGTCGCACCGATCATGCCGCCGATCAGCGCGTGCGAGGAACTGGAAGGAATCCCGTAGTACCAGGTGATGATGTTCCAGGCGATCGCGCCGGCGAGCGCACCGAAGATCACGTACTGGTCGACGACCTCCGGCGTCACGATGCCCTTGCCGACGGTGGCGGCTACCTTGAGATGGAAGAGCGCGACCGACACGAAGTTGAAGAACGCGGCCCAGGCGACGGCCTGGTAAGGCTTCAGCACGCCCGTGGACACGACGGTTGCGATCGAGTTGGCGGCATCGTGGAAGCCGTTCATGAAGTCGAAGGCCAGCGCCAGCACCACCAGGCCGACCAGCACGAACAGCGTCATGTCGCCCGTCATCTCAGGCGTTCTCCAGCACGACGCCCTCGATCACGTCGGCCACGTCCTGGCAGCGGTCCGTGGCGGTCTCGAGCAGCTCGTAGACGGCCTTCAGCTTGATGATCTGCCGCACGTCCTGCTCGCCACGAAACAGCTTGGACACGCCGTCGCGCATGACGCGGTCGGCGTCCGATTCCAGGCTGTCGATCTCGTGACAGATGCGCAGGATCTCCTGCGCGTGGTCCATGTTGTTCAGCAGGGCGACCGCGGACTGCACGCGCTCGCAGCAGATCCGCACCAGGTCGGCCAGGTGCCGGGTCTCGGGGGTCAGCGAGTGGATGTCGTACAGCGCCAGCGACTCGGCGGTGTCCTGGATCAGGTCGAGGATGTCGTCCATGCGGGATATGAGCCGATGGATGACGTCGCGGTCGAAAGGTGTGATGAAGGTCGAATGCAGCAGCGACGCGGTCTCATGAGTGATCCTGTCGGCGGCGCTCTCCAGCTCCTGGATGCGCTGGATCAGCGCATCGCGTCGCCCGGCGTCGCCATTGCTCGCGAGCAGTTCGGTGAGCGCCCGGCCGCCCTCGACGACGTTCGAGGCATGCTGGTTGAAAAGCACGAAGAACTGCCCTTCGCGGGGCATCAGCTTCGACAACAGCTTCATGCGGATCCTGCCTGCCGGTAGTTCCGGTCAGGTGCGGTTCAATCGCGGTGCGCAAGGCTACCAGACTGTCCGCGGCCCGTTCAGCCTGTGGGATACTTATATCCCCGACATGGACTGAATCCGGGATGCCGGCCGCCCCGCCCGGAGCGTGGGACCGGCGCACGGTTCCGGCGGGATCGCATTGAGTGACCGGCGATCCCGCTCATACCCGCCCCGGGTGGCTCGCCTTGGGCGCCAGCGGCACGTGAATCGCATCGAGTGACCGACGACCTCGCCCATACCCGCCCGAAGGCCCGTTCGCTGCGACCCCTCGCGGCACTGCTGCCGTTCCTGAGGCCCTACTGCGGCACGCTCGCGCTGGCGCTCGGCGCGCTGCTGCTGGCTTCCGCCGCGATGCTGGCGCTGCCGCTGGCGGCGCGACTGCTGATCGATCAGGGCATTGCGGCGCAGAGCACGGCGACGATCAACCGTTATTTCCTGGGCTTCATCGGTGCCGCGACGGTCTTCGCGGGATTCGCCGCCATGCGCTTCTATCTGGTGACATGGCTCGGAGAGCGCGTGGTCGCCGATCTGCGCGAAGCCGTGTACCGGCGTGTGATCAGGATGGACCCGACGTTCTTCGAGGTGACCAAGACCGGTGAAGTCCTGTCGCGGCTCACCACGGACACGACGCTGGTGCAGTCGATCTCGGGCGTCGGTCTGTCGATCTCGCTGCGATCGGCCGTCAACCTGCTGGGTTCGCTGGTCATGCTCGGCGTCACGAGCCCGCGGCTCACCGGCATCATCGTGGTGCTGGTGCCCGTGATCCTCGGACCGCTGATCCATGTCGGGCGCCGGGTCCGGCGCCTGTCGCGCGAATCCCAGGACCGCATCGCCGATTCCAGCGGGCTCGCGGGCGAAACCCTGAACGCGATCCAGACCGTGCAGGCCTTCACGCTCGAAGCGCTGCAGAGCGACCGGTACCACGCCACGGTCGAAGCGGGCTTCGATACGGCCGTGAGGCGTACACGCATGCGCGCGATGCTGACTGCCGCCGGCTTGCTGCTGGTGTTCGGCGCGATCACGCTGGTGCTGTGGCTTGGCGCACACGACGTGGTGGCCGGCCGCATGACCGGTGGCGAGCTGGGCCAGTTCCTGCTGTACGCGATGTTCGTCGGCACCGCGGCAGCCTCGCTGACGGAGATGTGGGGCGAGGTGCAGCGCGCCGCAGGGGCGATGGAACGGCTCGCAGAGCTGCTCGCGGTGAGCCCGGCGATCCGCGCGCCGCGGCATCCGCAGATGCTGCCGGCGCGGCCGGCCGGCGGGATCCGCTTCGAAGACCTGCGATTCGCCTATCCGTCGCGGCCGGGACACTGGGCGCTCGACGGTGTCTCGCTCGATGTCCGGCCGGGCGAGACGATCGCCTTCGTGGGACCCTCGGGTGCCGGCAAATCAACGACTTTCCAGCTGTTGCTGCGTTTCTACGATCCGGCGGCGGGGCGCATCCTGCTCGATGGCATCGACATCGCCGCCGCCGACCCGCAGGCGGTGCGGGCCCGCATCGCACTGGTGCCGCAGGAGACCGTGCTGTTCGGTGCATCCGCGCGCGACAATATCCGCTACGGCCGGCCGGATGCGAGCGATGCGGATATCGAGGCGGCGGCGGTCGCAGCCGGTGCCGATGCCTTCATTCGCGCACTGCCGCAGGGATACGACACCTTTCTCGGTGAACGCGGGGCGCGGCTGTCGGGCGGGCAGCGGCAACGGCTCGCGATCGCCCGGGCGCTGCTCAAGGATCCGCCGGTGCTGCTGCTCGACGAGGCCACCAGCGCACTCGATGCCGAGAGCGAGCGATTCGTGCAATCGGCGCTCGAGCGGCTCATGCAGGGACGTACCACGCTCGTGATCGCGCATCGGCTGTCGACCGTGGTCAAGGCGGACCGCATCGTGGTGATGGACGCCGGGCGTATCGTCGCGGTGGGGCGCCACGAGGAGCTGCTCGCCAGCTGCGAACTCTATGCACGCCTGCAGTTCGCTTCTACTGTCGGCGCCTGAGTCGTGGCGTCAGCGCGCCTCGCGCAGGCTGCCGGGCGGCAGGTGCACGCGATCGCCGACGCGGATGCCGAGTCTCGCGGCGGTACCCCCCGCCAGCTCCAGGACCGCGATGACCGGCCCCGACGACGTGTACGGGTCCGTGGTCAGCGGACGCGTGGATGCCGCGATGCTGGCGATGCGCCCGTTCGCGCGCACGAACAGCATGTCGAGCGACACGTAGGTGTTCTGCATCCAGAACGACGCGACAAGCGGCGCAGGAAACAAGAACAGCATGCCGCGATCGGGGTCCAGCGTGCGTACGAACATCAGTCCCTGGGCGCGGTGCCGCGGTGTGCGGGCGATCCAGACGCGAAAATCGTGTGCGCCCAGGGAAGTCGTCACTGTCACGTCTGCCACGGGGAACCGCTGCAGCGGTTCGTGATCCGCGGGGAGTCCTGTATCCCGTGCCCGGGCCGCGCCGGACGCAGCTACGACCAGCAGCAGGACCAGCACGAGACGCATCAGTGCGTCTGCTCCGGCAGGCCGTGATCAGGCTGCACGTCGACGCGGCCGACGAAGTCGAAGCGGTTCACGAGCACGACGGCCGTGCCATGCAGCGGCCGTGCGGGTGCGTGGCAGAAGCCGTGCCCCTCGACCCGGAAACGGCGCGTGCCCGGCGACGGCGGTGGCAGTTCACGCTGCACGACGCGATCGAGCGTGCACCGGTCACTGCCGAGCGTGCCATAGATTTCGCCGCTGTCCTCCACGAGCAGAGTCACGTTCACCGGTGCGTCGTGGCGTGATTCGCCAGGCGCCACGGTGGGCGCGGCGAACAACAGGGCGAGCATGCGACCGTCCGGCAGCCGGCCACGGAAACGCGCGCGCAGCCCGGAACCGGGGCGCTCCATGCCCTCGCATTCGAGCGCGGCGCCCCGCCAGTCGATATCCGCGTCGATGGCGCCCCGCAGGCGCGCGCGCATCGCGGCGTCGCCGGTGCCCAGGCAGCCGGCCTGCATCGACTCAGCGCCGCTGCGCCGGCTCGGTTCAGCGGGGGCGGGACCGGTGTGGAACACCATGGTGATCAGGGTCAGGAGGACGGCGAGTCGTTTCAAGGTGACGTACTGCTCCGATGAGGCACAAGTCGCGCGCAGGTGTCCGATCATGGCACGTGCAGTCTGCCAGTCGACCGCGTGTCCTGCAGCAGCAGGGGTGGAGTCGCCGGGCCGGGCCGCCGGCGCAGACCCCGCCGTACCGGGCAGCCGTATTGCATGGAAATTTGCGAACCAGAACACTAGACTCGCGCCGCACCCGCGCGGTGCGGGATTCGCGAGCCGCTTTCGAGTCATACTGCGGGAGGCACATCGAGCCGATGCCGGTTGATCGCGACCCGCGACTTCGAGTCGTACTGTGCTGGCGCCTGCATCAGCCGGAGGGACGCGACCTGCTGTCCGGCGAGCCCCTTCTGCCGGCTCACGCGCTGGGCTCGTTGCGCGAATGCCTGGACCTCGCCGCGCACCTCGAAATGGCGCAGGGGGTCAGCGCGACCGTTTCGCTGTCACCGGTGCTGCTCGAACAGCTGCGCGAACTCGGCGTGCAGATCGCCGGTCATCTGCGCTACGGCACGCCGCTCAAGGATCCCCTGCTCGCGCTGCTGACGCCGGACGGAATGCCGGCGGGCGATGTCTCCCGGCTCGACGTCCTCAAAGACCTGCTGTCCACGGTGCCGGCACAGCTGGACCCACGTTTCGCGCCCTATGCGGAGCTGGCTGAGCTGGGCCGCCTGCTGGTCCGCCAGAACGCGATCGGCTACGCCGCCGTGCAGTTCTTCCACGACTTCGGCGTCTGGCACCACCTCGAGCAGGTCGGCGAGTCACTGCGCCGCGGCGATCCGCGCGTGCAGGAACTCGAACGTCGCGTGGATCGGTTCGAGGCGCACCACCGGCGGCTGCTGCTCGAAGTGCTGGCCGATGCGCTGGGTGGCCTGGTCCCGCGTTATCGGCGGCTCGTGGGCAGCGGGCGCATCGAACTGGTGACGGCGCCGTGGGGCGACCCGATGCTGCCGCTCATGCTCGATTTCGCGGCGGCGCGGGAAGCGCAGCCGGGCCTGGTGCTGCCTGCACACAACGCCTACCCCGGGGGCGAAGGCCGGGTGGGCTGGCACCTCGCGCGTGCCGCCCAGGAATACAGTGCCGCTTTCGGTGTGCGGCCGCGCGGGCTCGCGCCCGCGGATGCGGCGATCTCGGTGGCGACCCTCGATGTCGCGCAGGCCTTCGGGGCCGACTGGGTGCTGTCTTCGGAACCGGTGCTGCGTCGTTCGCTGGCCGAGGCAGAGAGCGACGACACGACGGCCGAGCGGGTGCATCATCCTCACCGGCTGGCAGGCCGCGAGGTGCCGGTGTTCTTCGCGGACGAGCGGCTGTCGCGCCTGCTCGCCGAGGCCTGTACGCGTCCCGGCGGTGCGGCGGGCGCGGCGGCAGTGGTCCATGCGCTCGAATGGCTCGCGCTGAGCGCGGGAGATCCGGACCGCCAGGTCGTTACCGTGGTCGCCGACGTCGACGCGGCCTTCGAGGGTTCCGCGGAGGCCGCTTGGGAATTCCTTGGTGAACTGCATGCGCGCCTGTCCGACCATCCCCGCATCGCGACCGTCACGCCTTCGCAGTGCCTGGCCGCCGGCGTGGCCATCAAGACGCTGCACAAGCTGGTCGCGGGCAGTGAGAGCGGCGGCGGCCTGTCGCCGTGGATCGGTGATGCCGAGCGCAACCGCGCGTGGGATCTGCTGTGCGATGCGAAGATCCTGTTCGACCAGTGCGTCGTCGAGGGCAGCCTCTCCGACGCGGAACAGCGGCTCGCGGAGCGCCTGCTTGCGGTCTGCGAGAGTGCCGACTGGCCGCTGGCGATCGGTAGCAGTGATGGCCGGCGGGCACGGCTCGCGCGAGCGGCCTTCGAGAGACATCTCGTGAATCTCTACCAGATCCTCGGCGAGGCGCCTCCGGCCACGCTGGCTGGTGCGGCCGCCGTTGCCGCCGGTTGAACCTGTCGGTGCCCACCGACGACCGGCGAGCCCGAGGCCGCGATATTCGTGTAAGAAGTGCGTCGAGTACCTGCCCCGGGGACAACAGCATGATCCGCGTCGCCGCGCTGCTCGCCGTGTTTGCCACGATGCTCGGCTGCTCGACCGTCGTGCCGCAGCTGGAAAAGCCGCGGCTCGCACTGTCGCGCGTGCACCTGCAGGAAGGCAGCGGCGTGATGGAGCAGCGCCTGCTGGTTGGCGTTCGCGTCGCCAATCCCAACGACAGGGCCCTGCCCGTGAAGGGGCTGAACCTGAGCCTCGAGCTCGACGGTCAGCATGTCGCTGACGGCGTATCCACGCGCTCGTTCGTCGTGCCCGCCAACAGCGAGGCGGAGTTCGACATGCTGGTGACGGCGAATCTGGCAGGCGTACTGCTCAAGCTCGCGACGCGCCGGAATGCCCTGCGTGAACCGATTCCCTATCGCGTTACGGGCAAGGTCGCGACGCGGCTCGGCATGCTGCGTTCGATCCCGTTCACGGACACGGGCACGATCTCTATCGGCAACCTCAGGTGATGCCGGGCGGGGTGACGAGCCGTCGCCGCACGCGATCGTCTCAGCGCGAAGGCTTGGTCGCCGCCGGGCCGCCGGCTGGCTCGATCGGCGCTTCCTGCTGCTCGACCCCGGGCTCATCGCGCGCCTCGTGTCGCGGCCCCATGAAGGCGGAAAGCATGCTCTCCTGCATGCGGTTCCACATCTCCATGTTCTGGCGCGCGACCTCGGCCATCTGGTTCATCGGCGGCGGCGCCTGGCTGATCAGGCGTGCAAGCTGCTCCTGCAGTGCCTCCTGCTGCTTCATGAAGCCTTCGACGCTCTTCTCGAGGTAGCGCCCCATGAAGTCCTGCATGGGGCCGCCATAGAAGCGGATGATCGATTCGAGAAGCTGCGTGGACAGGATCGGCTTGCCGAACTGCTCCTGCTCGGCGATGACCTGCAGCAGGATCAGTCGCGTGATGTCCTCGCCGGTCTTGTCTTCGATGACCTTGATCTTCTCGCCCTTGACGATCAGATCGCGGATGTCCCCGAGCGTGACGTGCTTGCTGATCGAGGCGTCATACAGCCGCCGGTTCGCGTACTTCTTGATGAGGCGTTCCGATCTCATGGCATCACCCTGCCGGGCCATGGCACATCGCACGATGCATCGTGCACCAAGCGCTTTCCGGTTTGAAGAATAGAAAAAAGGACGGTGGCCCGAAAGCACACCGTCCCGAGGGGGGGATGGTCAGAAGGCCGTTCAGGCAGCCTTCTTGGCAACAGCGGCAACCTCGGCCGCCGTCTCGTCGAACCACTTGCTGACCTCCGACTGGGTCTCAGTCGCAACCTTCATGAGGTCCTGCCCGCGCGCGGTCGCCTTCTCGGTGACCTTGGCTGTGAACTCGGCCGTCTTGGCGGCCACGTCGCTCAGGTCCTTTGCCGTCGACAGCGCGTGCAGCTGCGTCAGCGCCAGGTCGAGCATCTCGCCGGCATACGCGTACTGCTGACGCGCGGTGCGATCGATCACCCGTACGGCCAGCTCATTGAGCTTCAGCGCCGGGGCATAGGCCTTCTTGGACATGTCAACGAAAGCATTGAAATCGTACATCGCGTTAGTCATGTTAGTTACCTCGGTTTGTCCAGGCTCGGCCTGCACAGTTGAAGGAATTGTCGTCGCCGGTTCGTCGGTCGTGAGGAGCGTCGTCTCAGCCATCTCTTGCGTTGCAGTATAGGCGGGTTTTTTTGGCGTTGCAACAGATTTTCTCGAGCGTGCCTTTGCCGGTGCTGTGAGTGCTGCGTTGGGACGTAGAGTCTTCATATAAAACAATACCTTGAAAGACGAACCATGATGTACAAAAGGCCGGCGCCTTCGCTGGCCCCGATGTGTGGATTGTGCGTTGCAGTAGCCTTTTTGGCAAGCTGGAGGCGACCATGAGCGAGCAGATCGGTTCGGCACAGTGGATGGATCAGTGGTTCGCCTCGCAGCGCGAGGCATGGACGCGGCTGTTTCCAGCTTTGACGGGCGCCACCTCCATGCCCGCCACGAAGGTCCCGCCCAACCCGCTGCTCGCGCTCGCCACTGATGTGCCGCGTTCGGCGCAGGATGCCGCCCGCAAGATGCTCCAGATCGGCGAATCCTTCCTGGGGCTGTCGCGCGGCTTCTGGGAGGTACTGCAGCAGCGCGATTCGCGCGGCAGGAAGTCGGACGGGGGCATCGCCGGTGGCTGGACCGCGGCACTCGACCAGATGCGGCGCGCCATGAGCGGCGAACTGACCAAACTCCTGACGCTGCCTGCCGAGCCGAACGCCTGGCTCGCAGGGTGGCAGCAGCTGGCGACGACGTTCGCGAGTGCGGGACAGACGCTTCAGGGCGTCACGGGCTTCATGCCGCAGATTCCCGGCCTTCCCGGAATTCCCGCGGAGCTGTGGCCAAATCTGACCAAGTCCACCGTACGCTACCAGCAGGCGCTCGCGCGGCTCGCGCTGCTGCTGGTGAAAGTCAGCGGCGAGGCGGTCGACACGCTCGCGAAGCTGGTGGGCCCCGAGGCGAAATCGCCGCCGGGCAGCCTGCGCGCCGTTTACGACCTCTGGGTGGAGTGCAGCGAGAAGGCTTATTCGTCGGCCATGCACGGCGCCGAGTTCGTGGCCGCGCAGCAGGAACTCAATGATGCGATCCAGGAGCTGCGCCAGCTGCAGCAGCAGATCGGTGAGTCCTGGATGCGCATGTTCGACCTGCCGACACGCGCCGAGCTGAACACCATGAACCGTCGCGTGATGACGCTGCGCCGGCGTCTGCGCGAGGTCGAGGAAGAGCTGGAGAGCCTGCGTCGCAGCGGCTGAGGCCGGGCCAGACTCACCGCGGACCCCGCATGGCGGCAGCGACTCCGTACCAGCAGCTCGAACAGGAATTCCGGCGGCTGCATGCCCTGCGCGGCGCGCTGTCGCTGCTGCGCTGGGACGCGGCCGTGATGATGCCGCGTGGCAGCGCCGATGTCCGCGGCGAGCAGATCGCCGCGCTCGAGACGGAGTGCCACGCCGTGCTGGCCTCGCCGCGGCTCAGCCGTCTGCTCGAGCGTGCCCGGGCGAACGAGCAGGGTCTCGAGGGCTGGCAGTGGTCCAACGTCATGGCCATGCAGCGCCAGCGCGATCATGCCATCGCGACGCCGCCCAGTCTGATCGCCCGTCTCGCCAAGGCGGTGGCGCGCGCGGAGTCGCTGTGGTTCGAGGCGCGGCGGCAGCGTGATTTCCGCGTGCTCGCGCCCGCGCTGGAGGAAGTCGTCAGGCTGGTGCGCGACCGTGCGGTGCACCTGGGCCGGCATCTGCAGATGGATCCCTACGATGCGCTGCTCGACGCATTCGCGCCCGGCGTCAAGACCGCGTTGTTCGAGAGCCTGCTGACCACGATCTCGTGGCGGCTGCCGCAGCTCATCGAGGGAGCCATCGAGCGTCAGGCCGCGCACGCCCCGCTGCCGTTCGAGGGCCGGTTCGCGGCCTCGCGCCAGCGCGCGCTGTGCGTCGAGGTCATGCGGGCCGTGGGTTTTCCCTTCGACCGCGGGCGTCTCGACGAGAGTGAGCGGCCGTTCACCGAGGGCGTACCCGGCGACATCCGGGTGGCCACCCACTTCGATCCGGCGGACCCATTCAGCGGCCTGCTGGGAGCACTGCACGAAACGGGACAGGCGCTGTACGACCTGGGCGTGCCGGCGCAATGGCGGGATCAGCCGGTTGGCCGCGATCGTGGCCTCGCGCTGGAGGAGGGGCTGTCGCTGCTGCTCGAGATGCAGGTGGGCCGCAGCCCGGCCTTCGTGGCGTGGATCAGGCCGCTCGTCGAAAAGCACCTCGGCGTCACCGGCCCCGCGTGGACCGACGACAATATCTGCCGGCGCCTGTTGCGGGTGCAGCGGGGCCTGGTCCGTGTCGATGCCGATGAACTCACCTATCCGGTGCACATCATGGTGCGCTACGACCTCGAGCGCCGGCTGCTGGCGGGGCAGCTGCGCGTCGCCGATCTCGCCGAGACGTGGAACGAGGCGATGGCGGCGCGCTTCGGGCGGCGGCCGGACACCGACGTCGAGGGTGTGCTGCAGGATATGCACTGGGCCGTCGGCTCTTTCGGTTATTTTCCGGCCTGTCTGCTGGGCTCGTCCATCGCGGCGCAGCTGTGGGAGAGTCTGCGCGAGGATTGCCCGGGTCTCGACGAGTCGATCCGTCGTGGAGACTTCAGCGGGCTCGTGTCCTGGTTGCGCGAGAACGTCCATGCCCGTGGTGCCAGCCTCACGGCGCCGCGGCTGCTCGAGGAGGTCACAGGCAAGCCGCTGACCGCGGCGGCCTGGCTGCGCTACGTCGAACGCAAGTATCTGGAGACCATTTGAATTCCGAAAACCCCACCGGCACCCGTGCCGCCACCGGCCGGCCGACCAACAACTTCCGCCGCCTGCAGGCGCGCCTGCGCGGCCTCATGGGCAGGGCGATCGCCGATTACGGCATGATCGAGGACGGCGATCGGGTGATGGTCTGCGTCTCCGGCGGCAAGGATTCGTACACGATGCTGGACCTGCTGCTGTCCCTGCAGCGCAAGGCACCGGTGCGCTTCGAGCTGATCGCGGTGAATCTCGACCAGAAGCAGCCGGGGTTCCCGGCGGAGGTGCTGCCGCGGTACCTCGCGCAGCTCGGCGTGCCGTTCCACATCATCGAGCAGGACACCTACAGCGTCGTCAAGCGCGTGATCCCGGAGGGCAGGACGCAGTGCGGACTGTGCAGCCGCATGCGCCGGGGCGCGCTTTACCGTTTCGCGCTCGATAACGGCGTCACGCGCATCGCGCTCGGCCATCATCGCGACGACATCGTCGAGACGCTGTTCCTGAATCTCTTCCACCAGGGCACGCTGAAGGCGATGCCGCCGAAGCTGCGCTCGGAGGACGGCCGGCATGTCGTGATCCGGCCACTGTGTTACGTCGCCGAGCGCGACATCGAGCGTTACGCGCGCGCGCGCCGCTTCCCCATCATTCCGTGCACGCTCTGCGGCTCGCAGCCGAATCTGCAGCGCGCGGCCATCGGTCGCATGCTGGCGGCATGGGAACGCGAGCACCCCGGGCGCACCGAGTCGATCTTCAATGCGATCTGCAACGTCCGGCCATCGCACCTCGCCGATCCGCGCCATTTCGATTTCCGAAGCCTGTCGCGCGACGTGACCGGCCCGGCTGATGCCGAAGGTCCCGCCGGTGTCGCGGATGAGGACCTGGGCGTGC